>NZ_JBHUXV010000011.1:0-136941 GCF_042669125.1 Streptomyces sp. NPDC057253
GGTGGGGCCCCTCCTGAGCGGGGGGGCGCCCCACCCGGCCGTCGCGTGCCTGAGCGGGTGGGAGTGCCCGGGGGATCCCCGGACCGACGAACTTCGCCGTGCGGCCGCTGCGTGACGGGCGTCGCCCGACGGTCAGGGCGAGGGCTCTGCGGGAACTCACGCTCGGCGGAGCGTGAGCCGGCGGCGGGCCAGCCGGAGACGGGTCCGGCCGGTCGCCGCCCGGGCCCGAGCCTTCAGCCGCTGCCTACTCCCCGCTACCCGCTACCCGCTGCGCCCTGCCCGGTGTCCCGCGGCGGGCGCGGCGTCAGACGTTGCTGCCGCTGCCCCCGCCCGTCGACACCTTGATGCCCTTGGTGATGTCGTCGATCACGGTCTGGCCCTCGGCGACGTCCACGCCGAAGCGCACCACCACGATCTGCTGCGGGTTCGCCGGGGCGGGGAAGGCCAGCGACTGGACGTAGCCGTCGGAGCCCTTGCTGGTGACCGCCTTCCAGCGGACCAGATAGCCCTTCTGCCCGGCCACCGTCACCGCCTTGGAGGCGAGCACGTCGTGCGAGGTGATCGAGCCGTAGGTCTTGCCGCCGTAGGACTGCTCGGCGTTCGCCTCGATGTCGGCCTTGGCGACCTGCTCGGCCGTGCTGCCCTTGGTGCCGAGCGCCAGGGCGGGCGCCGAGTAGGCACCGCCCTTCGTGCACTTCGCGGAGGTGTCGCCGGGGCAGGCGTAGGAGTCGTTCGAGGTGACGGACGCGCCGACCTGGATCTCCTGGCCGTACCAGCCGTCCGGGATGGGCAGGCTGATCCCGTCGATCGAGTCGGTCACCGAACCGCTCTCGATCCGCGGCGCCTCGGAACCCTGCGGGGAGGGCGACGCGCCGCCGGAACCACCGTCGCCCCCACCGCCGCCGTTGCCGCCGAAGGGCCCGCCCTGACCGTTCTGGCCGCCGGGGCCGCCCTGGCCCCCCGGCCCCTGCGAGGTGGCGGTGTCGTCGCTTTTGTTGCCGCTGTCGGCGAGCGCCCACACGCCCACGCCTATGCTGGCCAGGACCACGACGGCCACCGCCACGGCTATGCCCACGCGGCCGCGCCGGGATGTGGCCGGGGGCTGCGCGGGATACGCCGGGTAGCCCGGGTACGCCGGGTAGGCCGCGTACTCCCCGGGGCTCGCGACCTGTTCCGGGGGACCCCATGCGGCGGCCGATCCGGTGGGACGGGTCTGCTCCGTCCACGCCTTGCCGTCCCACCAGCGCTGGGTGGCGGGACCGTCACTTGTCTGCCCGGGGTCGGGGTACCACCCGGGGGGAGTCTCCTGCGTCATGCCCCCACCGTATGAGCACTCGGTGAAAGAGGGATGAGAGGGTCACCGCCCGATCCCACCCCGCACCGCACGACCACCCCGGCACGAGCCGCCCCGGCCGCCCCCACGCGCACGCGGACACCGGCAGCCACGCCCGCCCCGACCGGGGGCGAGAAACCCCGCACACGCGCGTGCCGGGCGCCGGCGCTCCTGGCGTCGGCGCCGGCCGCCGCTCGAAGTGAGCACCTCCGTGGTCCCGGCCCGCGCGCACCGTCCGGAAGGCCTCTCGCAGGCCTCTCACGGGCCTCCGAAGGCCTCCGACGGCCTTTGTGGGGGCAATAACTGACTGATGGTCAGGTTTGTCGAGGGCTGGTCGCGGGCAACGTGCGTCGTCTGCGCGTACCCCGCGTCACCCGTCACGGCAACAGGTGCCCCGAGCGGCCTCCGCTTCCGCACCGGGACGGCTACGCTCGAGATCGGTAGGTCGTTCGGGCGACTTGGGGAGGTAGCGGGATGACGGAGGTACGGCCCATGGCGGCCGCCCCGGCCTCGCTGTGGGAGCGCGACGAGGAACTCACCGCCGTCGAACGCGCGGTCGACTCCCTGTGCGAGGACCGCTCGTCCGCCGGCAGCGTGCTGGTGATCCGCGGCGAGGCGGGCTTCGGCAAGACCGCCCTGCTGGCCGAGACCCGCCGGATCGCCGAGGCCCGCGGCTGCACCGTCTGGTCGGCCCGCGGCGGCGAGACCCTCAGGTCCGTCCCCTTCAACGTCGTACGACAACTCCTCCAGCCCGCCCTCCTGTCGCTGATGCCCGAGGAGGCCCGCGAGTACCTCGGCGACTGGTACGACATCGCGGGCCCCGCCCTCGGCATCGCGGATCCGGGGGAGCGCCAGGCCGACCCGCAGGGCGTGTGCGACGGACTGGTCGCCGCGGTGCGCCGGCTGGCCCGCCGGGACTGGCCGCTGGTGCTGACGGTCGACGACGCCCACTGGGCCGACCAGGAGACCCTGCGCTGGCTCGCCGCCTTCGCCGAGCGCCTCGACGACCTGTCCGTACTGGTCGTGGTGGCCCGCCGCCCCGGCGACGCCACCGGCGACCGGGCCCGCCTCCTGGACGCGGTGGCCGCCACCGCGGGCCGTCCCACCACCAACCTGAGCGCCCTCACCCCGGCGGCCACCGAGGGCCTCACTCGCGCCACCCTGGGCGAGCACGCCGACGCCCCGTTCTGCCGCGAGGTGTGGGCCGTCACCGGCGGCAACCCCTACGAGACCGTCGAACTCCTCGCCAAGGTCCAGGACGCCGGGATGGAGCCGAGCGAGGAGTCGGCGACCGAACTGCGCGAGCTGAACCGCTCGGCCCGCGGCGGCGGACTCGTCGCCCGCCTGGAGGAACTGGGCATCGACGCCACCCGGTTCGCCTGGGCCGCCGCCATCCTCGGCACCGACATCTCCGTCGGCCTGGCCGCCCGGCTCGCCACCCTGAGGCCCGAGAAGGCGGCCCTCTGCGCCGAACTGCTGCGCAACGCCCGCATTCTGACCGACGTCCAGGGCGAGAAGGACGAGCTGGAGTTCGTCCACCCGCTCATCGCCACCGCCGTCTACGACTCCATCCCCGACGCCCTGCGCACCGCCATGCACGGCATCGCCGCACAACTCGTCACCGATTCCGGGCACGGCGCCGCGGCCGCCTCCCGGCATCTCCTCCAGGTCCACCCGGACGACGACGAGGAACTCGTCGAGCAGCTGCGCGAGGCCGCCCGCGAACACCTCGCCGTCGGCGCCCCCGACGCGGCCCGCCGCTGCCTGGAGCGCGCCCTGCTGGAACCCCCGCCGCCCGAGGTCCACGCGCAGGTGCTCTTCGAACTCGGCTGCGCCACCCTTCTGACCGCCCCGGCCAAGACCATCGGCCACCTCCAGACCGCGCTCGCCATGCCCGGCCTGGAGGGTTCCGCCCGGGTCGACGCCGTCGTCCGCCTCTCCCAGGCGCTCATGCACAACAACCAGCTGGAGGAGGCCGTCCGCACCGTCGAGGCGGAGGCCGCCCGGCACGAGGAGGGCCAGGCCCGGCTCCGCCTCCAGGCCGTCCAGTACACCTGGGAGAGCCTCTACCCGGGCGAGACCACCTTCCCGGGCCGCTCCGAGCGCCTCGCCGCCCTCGCCGCCACCTGCACCGGCCGGGACAACGCCGAGCGCGCCCTGCTCATCCTGCGCGGCTTCGACGCGATGGCCCACGGCGAGAGCGCCGAGGAGATAGCCGAAGTCTGCGACCGCGCTCTCGTCAACGGCCGCCTCGCCCCCGGACTCGGCTGGACCGACACCGAGTGGGGTCTGGAACTCCCGCTGATGCTGGCCAGCGCGTACGCCTTCACCGACCGGCTGGACCGGGCCGAGGCCCTCTACAGCGACGCTCTGCGCACCTACGAGTCGGCCGGCTGGAGCGGCGGCCACCTCGCCCTCGCCCATGCCTACGTCGGCCTCGGTCACCGTCGGCGCGGGCGGCTGCGGGAGGCGGAGACCTCCCTGCGCGAGTCGCTGCGGCTCGCCGAGCGGGTCGGGCGCGGACTGCCGCTGTACTGGTCGGCGACCTGCAACCTCGTCGACACGCTGCTCGCCCGCGGGCATGTCGAGGAGGCCTGGGCGATCGCCGAGCAGTACGGGTTCGCGCCGCCGTACCCCTCCACGATCGTGCTGCCCGACCCGCGCTCCGTGCGCGGACGGCTGCTGCTGGCGGTCGGCCGGACCAAGGAGGCGGTCAACGAACTGGACGCCGCGGAGAAGGCGGCGGAGGTGCGGGGGCACCGCAATCCGGTGCTGGTGCCCTGGGCCTTCGACCTCGCGCGCGCTCTCGCCGTGGAGGATCCGGTGCGGGCGGCCCAGCTGGCCACCGAGGTCCGCCGGAATGCCGAGCGGCTCGGTACGGACACCGCGATCGGTGAGGCGCTGCGGTGTGCGGCTTCGCTGGAGACGGGGCAGCGGGCTGTGCGGCTTGCTGCGCAGGCTGTGGCGTATCTGGAGGCGTCGCCGTGTCAGTACGAGCATGCGGCGGCGCGGGTGGAGTACGGGATCCTCGCGCGGTCCGTGGCCGAGCTGAACCGTGGGGTGGCGTTGGCCCGGTCGTGTGGGGCGGACGGGTTGGTTGCGCAGGCCAGGGAGGTGCTGGAGACGGGTAGGGGGCTGCGGTGATGTGCAGGGTGCGGGTCCGTTGGGGCTGGTCGCGCAGTTCCCCGCGCCCCTAAGGGAGTTACAGTGCCAGGAGTTGATCTGTGCTGGTTGCCAGACGCTTCTGCACGTCCCTGTCGTATGTCGCCTCGTGGGCCCTCGCCGTTCGCGTGCCGTCTAAGTAGTGCCCCGTACCCAAGTCCTTCGTGGCCAGCGCCAGTACCCCCGGTGCCCCGTCCGCCACCGTCGACCAAGGTGCCACCCCGCCCTCCCTGACCATCGCCGTGTCCATGAAGGTGGCCGGGTGGAGGACGTTCACCGCGACCCCCGTGTCCGTCAACTCCTCGGCCAGGGCGAAGGTGTGGGCCGCCAGGGCGAACTTGGCCCGGCAGTACGCGGCGAAGCCTGTGTAACCCCTCGTGAACTGCGGGTCGTCGAAGTCGACCGGTTCCTGACCCACCGACCCCACGTTGACGATCCGGGCCGGCGTGTTCGCCCGCAGGGTCGGGAGCAGGGTTCGCGTCAGGGCCACCGGTGCCAAGTAGTTGACCGCCAGGCGGAGTTCGTGGCCGTCGGTGCTCAGCTCGCGGCCCGAGCCCGGTGAACCGGCGCCCACTCCCGCGTTGTTGATGAGGACGTCGAGTTCGGGGTGGGCCTCCGCGACCCGCGTGCCCAGGTCGCGGACCTCGGCCAGGGAGGCCAGGTCGGCCACGAACCCCTCGGCCTCGCCCTCCAGCCGCAGCTCCGCGACGAGACTCTCGGTACGACCCCGGTCGCGGCCGTGGGCGAGGACGACATGGCCGGAGCGGACCAGCTCGAAGGCGACATAGCGGCCGAGACCCGAGGTGGCGCCGGTGATCAGGATGGTCGACATGCCTCCACCGTAGGCAGATCACGGCACCCCGTGCCTGCCCCTGCCGGTGTCACCCTTCCGTCTCCGGGTCCGTTTCCGCGTCCGTTTCCGCTTCCTCCGCGAGCACCCGCTGGGCCGTCGCGAACGCCGAGTTGGCCGCCGGGACCCCGCAGTACACCGCCGTCTGGAGCAGTACGGCCCCGATCTCGTCCGGCGTGAGGCCGTTGCGGCGGGCCGCGCGCACATGCATGGCCAGCTCCTCGTAGTGGCCGTGGGCCACCAGCGCGGTCAGCGTGATCATGCTGCGCTCGCGGCGGCTGAGGGTCGTGTCGGTCCAGATCTCGCCCCACGCGTAGCGCGAGATGAAGTCCTGGAAGCGGGCGGTGAAGGGGGTCTGGCGGGACTGCGCCCGGTCCACGTGGGCGTCCCCGAGCACCTCGCGCCGCACCTCCATGCCGCGCCGGGCGCCGCCGTCGAGGTGGGCGCGCAGCGTGGTGAGGACGGCCTCGGGGCACTGCGCCGGTGCCAGGTGCGAGGCCCCCGGGAGCTCGACGAGGGTGGCGCGCGGCACCGCGTCGGCGATCTCGCGCAGGTGGGGCGGCGGGGTCGCCGGGTCCTGGCGGCCCGCGATCAGGAGGGTGGGAGCGGAGATCCCGGCCAGCCGGTCGCGCAGGTCGAAGGCGGCCAGGGCGTCACAGCAGGCGGCGTACGCCCCCGGGTCGGCCTCGGCGTGGTCGCGTACGAGCACCGGATCGGTGAAGTCACCGGCGAACCAGCGGGAGTCGGCGCTCGCCAGCAGCCACTCGAGCCCTTCCCGGCGGACCCGCTCGGCCCGCTCCTGCCAGGGCTTGGCGCCGTTGAAGTGCGCGGAGGAACAGATGACCGCCAGCGACTCGACCCGCTCCGGGTGGTGCACCGCCAGATGCAGACCGACGGCACCGCCCAGCGACACCCCGGCGTACGCGAACCGCTCGACGCCGAGCGCGTCGGCGAGCTCGAGGACCAGGTCGGCGAGGTCACCCACCGTGGCGCCGGGACCGATCAGGTCGGCCGCCGAACCGCCGTGCCCGGGCAGGTCCCAGCGGATCACCCGGTGGGTGATGGACAGCTCGGGCGCCACCTTGTCCCACAGGGCGTACGACGTCCCGAGCGAGGGCCCGAGCAGCAGCGGGGGAGCGGAAGCGGGGCCTTCGGCACGGTGGTTGAGGAGTTTCTCGGTCAACGTCGCTCCAGCGCACGGTCGGTGACGGCTCCGGCGGAGCCGGTGTAGCGGGCGGGGTCGGTGAGCACGCCGAGGTCGACGGCCTTCAGCTCGGGCTCCTGGGCGAGGAGTTCGCCCAGTGACCGGCCTTCGGTGTACGTCCGCCGGGCGAGCTCCGTGAGCAGTTCCTTGGCGCGGGCCCGGCCCAGCACGGCCGCCAGCTCGGCGGAGAGCCGCTCGGAGACGATCAACCCGTGGGTGAGGTCGAGGTGTTCGTGCATGGCGTCCGCGTTCACCCGCAGCCCCTCGGTGAGTTCGGCGGTGTCCCGGGCGGCGCCGCCGACCAGACGCAGCAGATCCCTGAGAGGCTCCCACTCGGCGTGCCAGGCCCCGGCCGGCCGCTCGTCCTCGGCGGCCATCGAGCCGTACAGCGTGGCCGCGAGCTGGGGAGCGCGCCGGGCGGCGGCCGCGACCAGCGTGGACCGCACCGGGTTCGCCTTGTGCGGCATGGCGGAGGAGCCGCCGCTGCTGCCCTCGGAGAGCTCGGCGATCTCGGTACGGCCCAGGACCAGCACGTCCGCGGCGATCTTCCCGAGCGCTCCGGCCGTGAACGCCAGACATCCGGCGAGATCGGCGATCGGGGTGCGCAGGGTGTGCCAGGGCAGGAGGGGTGCGTCCAGGCCCAGCTCGCGGGCGAAGGCCGCCGAGAGGGCGAGCGCGTCCTGGGCGCCGTACACCGTGAAGGCGGCCAAGGTCCCCGCGGCACCGCCGAGTTGGGCGGGAAGACCGTCCCGTACCTCGACGACCCGGTCCCGTGCGTCCAGGACCAGTGAACGCCACCCGGCCGCCTTCAGCCCGAACGTCGTCGGCACCGCGTGCTGGGTCAGGGTCCGTCCCGGCATCGCGGTGTCCCGGTGCTCGGCGGCGAGCCCGGCGAGGGCCCGCTGCACACGGTCCAGGTCCGCCACCACCAGGCCGAGCGTGCGGGCGGCCATCAGCATCATCGCCGTGTCCAGGATGTCCTGGCTGGTCGCGCCCCGGTGCACATACGGGCCGTACTCCTCGCCGGTCTCCTTCGTCAGGTCGGCGACCAGGGGGATGACGGGGTTGCCGCCGGCGCGCGCACGGTCGGCGAGGGACCGTACGTCGAAGCGGTCCGCGTGGGCCGCCTCGGTCACCGCTTCGGCGGCCCCGGCCGGGGCGAGACCCAGCCGGGCCTGTACCCGGGTCAGCGCGGCCTCCGCGTCCAGCAGCGCCTGGAGGAAGGCGCGGTCGGAGGTCGCGGAGGCGGCGGGGGAGCCTGTCCACCCGGGGGCGAGCAGGCCGGTGTCCGGATCGGGAGAAGTCACTGGAACTCCAGGAAGACCGTCTCGCCTTCGCCCTGAAGGCGGATGTCGAAACGGTACGTCCCGTGGCCCGTGTCGGTGGCGATCAGCGTGTCGCGGCGGTCCGCGTCCAGGCCGGCGAGCAGCGGGTCGGCGGCGAGGGCCGCCGCGTCGCCCGGCAGGTAGATCCGGGTGAACAGGTGCACCAGCAGACCGCGCGCGAAGACGCAGACGCTCAGGTAGGGGGCGCTGCGCCCGCGGGCGCCGGGCCGCAGGGTGCGCGCGTACCAGTGACCGTTGGCGTCGGTCTGGATCCGGCCCCAGCCGGTGAACTCCACGCCGTTGCGCCCGAGATAGCCGCCGGTCGCCGGGTCGCGCCGGATCGAACCGTCGGTCGTCGGCACGTTGCCGTCCGGGTCCGGTCCCCACAGCTCCACGAAGGCGTCCGGCAGCGGGTCGCCCTCGCCGTCGGTGATGTAGCCCTGCACGGTGATGGTCTCCGGGTGGCCGACGGGCGCGATGTCACCGCCGCCCGGGAAGGGCAGCGCGTAGCCGTAGAAGGGGCCGACGGTGTGCGAGGGGGTGGGCAGCACGCTCTCCGGCGAGCTGGTGTCGATCTTCGTCATGGCAGGTCAGCGTCCTTCCTCGACCCAGGTGGCGTGCGGCCCGTCCAGCACGATGTCCCAGTGGTAGCCCATCGAGAACTCCGGGACGGACAGGCTGTGGTCGTAGGTCGCCACCAGCCGCTGCCGCGCCGCGTCGTCCGTCACCGACTGGATGATCGGGTCGTACGGGAAGAGCGGGTCGCTCGGGAAGTACATCTGGGTCACCAGGCGCTGGGTGAACGCCGTGCCGAACATGGAGAAGTGGATGTGGGCCGGGCGCCAGGCGTTGACGTGGTTGCGCCACGGATAGGGGCCGGGCTGGATGGTGGTGAAGCGGTAGAAGCCGCTGTCGTCGGTGAGGGTGCGGCCGACGCCGGTGAAGTTCGGGTCCAGCGGGGCGTCGTGCTGCTCGCGCTGGTGGGCGTACCGCCCGGCGGAGTTCGCCTGCCAGATCTCGATCAGCTGCCCGCGGACGGGGCGGCCGTCCCGGTCGAGCAGCCGCCCGGACACGGTGATCCGCTCGCCGAGGGGCTCCCCGCGGTGGTGCCGGGTCAGGTCGTTGTCGATCTCGGTGATGTCCCGCTCCCCGAAGGCGGGGGAGTGCAGCTCCACCAGCTCCGGGTCCTTGGCCACGTCGATGGTGACGGGCGGCTGCTTGGGGTGCCGCAGCACCGAGGAGCGGTACGGCGTGTAGTCGCGCCGCGGATGGTGCTCGACGGGGGCGCCGTCGGCGACCCGCTTCTCGTAGGCGGCGTGCTCGGCGGCGATTTCCTGGTCGATGTCGTGCTGGGTGAGAGTCATGCGGCTTCCTGCGTTTCGTCGAGGTTCGTGGCGACCACCTTGTCCATCCGTGCAGCCCCATCTCTTCACATGCTCAGTGCACTGAGTATTTCCGCGAGGTTTCTCTTAAGCTGCCACTGTGGCAGCCTGTCGTCAAGGCTCCACTACTCTTCAGTGCACCAACCAATTCGACTCGGGAGCGCACATGGCCGCGGTGGACCTCACCACCCACCCCGGGCACCTCGCCCGGCGGCTCCAGCAGGCGCACTACCTGCTGTGGAACACGATGGTCTCCGAGGAGATCACCTCGCCCCAGTTCGCGGTCCTGAACGCGCTCGTCGCCGAGCCGGGCCTCGACCAGCGCACGGTGGGGGAGCGGGTGGGGCTCGACCGGTCCACGATCGCCGAGGTCGTCAGCCGGCTCGGCCGGCGCGGACTGCTCGACAAGGTCCGCGACCCGCAGGACGGCCGCCGCTTCCTGCTGCGCCTGACCGAGGACGGCGTGCGCACCCACCGCAAGCTGACCGTGCGCACGGCCCGGATGAACCAGGTCTTCCTGGCCCCGCTCTCCGCCGACGAGCAGAACGTGTTCTTCGAGCTGATCCGCCGGGTCTCGGACGCGGCCGAGGGACTGCGCAACCCGGCGGAACCGCTGGTCGACCAGCGCTGATCCAACTCTGACCGGGAGGCGAGCCGGCCCCGCCCCTTGATCCGACCTGTTCAGGGCGCCTTCGCGAACACCACCCACACCTGTCCCGGCGCGAAGTTCATCGGCGTCCCGTCCTTCGTGGTGAACCGCGTGCCCTCCGTCGCCTTCGCCCGCTGCCAGTTCACGTCGTAGGCGCGGCCGTCGCGCAGCACCTTCGCCTTCCCCGAGCCGACCGTCACCGTGTACGGCGTGTTGTTGCCGAGGAAGTCGTGGAAGCGGGACTTGCGCACCTTCACGTACTGGACCACGACCGTCGCCGGGGCCAGCCGCTTCCCGTCGGCCATCACGTCCGGTGCGCCGTCCAGCGAGACCAGCCAGCGCTCCCGGCTCGCGGACCAGGTGAAGCCGAAGCGGGCGGCCGGGAAGCGGACCGTCTCCGAGGTGTCCTTCCTGCCGCCGGCGGGCGCGGGGCCGTAGCGGAAGCCGGTGGTCAGCGCGTCCGCGCCCGGTGTGGTCGGCATCAGGCGCTTGGGGCGCAGGTAGAGGTTGTGGGGGATGGCCCTGTCGGTGCCGCGGAAGTAGGCGTCGGACGCCTTCTCGGGGGTGCGGGCGTCCAGCGGCGCCCGGTTGATCAGGGGCATCAGCTTGCCCTGCGCGCCGGAGAAGGCGAGCGTCGGCCGATGGAACTGGCGCAGCAGCTCCAGGTCCGACTCGCGGGCGCTGCGCACCGGGCCGACGGCCTTCGGCAGCTTGGTCGCGTACACCGCCATGAGTCGGCTGAGCCCGCCCTCGACCTGCTCGGCGTAGACGATGTCCGCGGAGTCGAGGCCGGTCTGGGGACGGGCCGCCCGGACGTTGTCGATCTTCACGGCGAGCGGGGAGGGGTGGTCGGGCTCCTGGGCGGGTTCCGACGAGGTCGGTGCCGAGGTGCTCGGTGCCGCGGTGTCCAGCTGCCCCCGTCCGTCGTCGGCCGGGACGCGGGGCTTGCCCTGGTCCGTGCAGCCCGCGACGAACAGGCCCGTCGCGGCCAGGAGGAGTACCGCTGCCGTTCGGGCGCGTCTCGCACGCGCCCCGCGTCTCTTGCCCGCCATGTCCACCGTGCCCGCCCTGTCCACCGTGACCGCCATCTGCACCACGCCCGCCGTCCGCGCCCGTCTCCTGTCATTGATTGTGCGCTTATAAGTTCTTTGGTGGCCATACAAGTCCGATTCTGATAGGTCGCGTCCGGTAGGCCGATCAGCCCTGGATCGCGGTTCGGCGGCGGGCGCCCCGGGTACCCGGGCGCCGACCCCAGGACCGACACGCGATGTGACGGAGGGAGTGCCGGGCGATGAAGGCTGTGACCTGGCAGGGCAAGCGGGACGTACGGGTGGAAGAGGTGCCCGACCCGAAGATCAAGGAACCGACGGACGCCGTCATCCGCCTCACCTCCACCGGGCTGTGCGGCTCCGACCTGCACCTCTACGAGGTGCTCACCCCGTTCATGACACCGGGCGACATCCTCGGCCACGAACCCATGGGCATCGTCGAGGAGGTCGGCGCCGGGGTGCCCGACCTCGCGGCGGGTGACCGCGTCGTCGTGCCCTTCCAGATCGCCTGCGGCAACTGCTGGATGTGCATGACCGGGCTGCCGACCCAGTGCGAGACCACCCAGGTCACCAGCGAGGGCATGGGGGCCGCCCTGTTCGGCTACACCCGCCTGTACGGCGCGGTACCGGGCGCCCAGGCCGAGTACCTGCGCGTCCCGCAGGCGCAGTACGGACCCATCAAGGTCCCCGAGGGCCCGCCCGACGACCGCTTCGTCTACCTCTCCGACGTGCTGCCGACCGCCTGGCAGGCCGTCGCCTACGCGGACGTCCCCGAGGGCGGCAGCGTGGCGGTGCTCGGACTCGGGCCCATCGGCGACATGGCCTGCCGGGTCGCCCAGGTGCGCGGCGCCGGGCGCGTCTTCGGTGTGGACCTGGTGACCGAGCGGCTGCGCAGGGCACGCGCGCGGGGCGTGGAGACGTACGACCTCAGGAGCTTCGACAGCGAGAAGGAGCTGGTCCAGGCGATCCGCGACGAGACCGACGGACGCGGCCCCGACGCCGTGATCGACGCGGTCGGCACCGAGGCCCACGGCAGCGCGGCCGCCCGACTGGCCCAGAACGCCTCGGCCCTGCTGCCGAGGAGGATCAGCGGGCCCTTCGCCGAGCGCTTCAGCGTCGACCGGCTGGCCGCCCTGCACACCGCGATCGAACTGGTGCGCCGCGGCGGCACCCTCTCCCTGACCGGTGTCTACGGCGGCATGGCCGACCCGCTGCCCATGCTCACGATGTTCGACAAGCAGATCCAGATCCGCATGGGCCAGGCCAACGTCCGGCGCTGGAGCGACGAGATCATCCCGTACCTGACCGACGAGGACCCGCTCGGCGTCGACGACTTCGCGACCCATCGCGTGCCGCTGTCCGACGCCCCGCGCGCGTACGAGATGTTCCAGAAGAAGCAGGACGGCACGGTCAAGGTGCTGATGACGCCCTGACCCGCGCGCTCAGCCCAGGATCTCGTCGAGGTCGTAGCGCACCGGCTCCTCCAGCTGCGCGTAGGTGCAGCTCTCGGGGGTCCGGTCGGGCCGCCAGCGGCGGAAGCGGGCGGTGTGGCGGAACCGCACGCCGTTCTCCATGTGGTCGTACGCCACCTCGGCCACCCGCTCGGGCCTGAGCGGTACCCAGGACAGGTCCTTCTTGCCCGACCAGCGGCTCGGCGCCCCGGGCAGCCGGGCGCTCTCGTGGGCGGCCTCCTCGGCCCAGGCCGCCCACGGATGCCCGCTCGCGTCCGCCATCCGCAGCGGCTCCAGCTCGTCGATCAGCTCGGCCCGCCGCTTCATCGGGAAGGCCGCCGACACGCCGACGTGCTGGAGGGTGCCCTGGTCGTCGTGGAGGCCGAGCAGCAGGGAGCCGACGATCGGGCCGCTCTTGTGGAGCCGGTAGCCCGCCACCACCACGTCCGCGGTGCGCTCGTGCTTGACCTTGAACATGGCGCGCTGGTCCTGGAGGTAGCGCCCGGTGAGCGGCTTGGCGATGACCCCGTCCAGGCCCGCGCCCTCGTACCTCTCGAACCACTGCTGCGCCACACCGATGTCGGTCGTGGCGGGCGCGAGGTGCACCGGGGCCGTGACCCCGGACAGCACCGTGGTGAGCAGCTTCCGGCGCTCGGCCAGCGGCACGTCCAGCAGGGACTCGTCCTGGAGGGCCAGCAGGTCGAAGGCGACGAAGGAGGCCGGTGTCCGCTCGGCCAGCGTCCGCACCCGGGAGTCCGCCGGGTGGATCCGCTCGGTCAGCGCGTCGAAGTCGAGGTGCCCCTCCCGCGCGATCACGATCTCCCCGTCCATCACGCAGCGCTCGGGCAGCCTCTCCCGCAGGGCCTCTACCAGCTCGGGGAAGTACCTGGTCAGCGGCTTTCCGGTACGGCTGCCCAGCTCGACCTCGGCCCCGTCCCGGAACACGATCGCCCGGAAC
The DNA here is from genome assembly GCF_042669125.1 of Streptomyces sp. NPDC057253. NCBI lineage: Bacteria > Bacillati > Actinomycetota > Actinomycetes > Kitasatosporales > Streptomycetaceae > Streptomyces > Streptomyces sp. NPDC057253. The sequence continues at coordinate 13,364 of NZ_JBHUXV010000011.1, forward strand.
CCGTCCCACTTGGCCTCGTAGTGCATGTCCGGCGGGATCTTCGCCACCGACTTGGCGAGCATGGGCTTCACAGGGGGCATCACCGGCAGATCCATGGTCCTGATTCTGCTGGGCGGTGGTGCGTTTCGCCTGATATGCGAGCTTCGCTCCACGGGCCTACCGTGGCCGCATGGGTGACGCGGTGGAACTTCAGGCGGGCGGCCGGACGGTACGGCTCTCCAGCCCGGACAAGATCTTCTTCCCGGAGCGCGGCTTCACCAAGCTGGACCTCGCCCGCTACTACCAGGCCGTCGCCCCCGGCATCCTGCGCGCCCTGCGCAACCGCCCCACCACCCTGGAGCGCTACCCGGACGGGGTGACCGGCGAGAACTTCTTCCAGAAGCGGGCGCCGAAGAACATGCCCGACTGGATCCCGACCGCCCACATCACCTTCCCCAGCGGCCGCAGCGCCGACGAGATGTGCCCCACCGAGGAGGCCGCCGTGCTGTGGGCCGCCCAGTTCGGCACGCTCACCTTCCACCCCTGGCCGGTCCGCCGCGACGACGTCGACAGCCCCGACGAACTGCGCATCGACCTGGACCCGCAGCCCGGCACGGACTACGACGACGCCGTGCGCGCAGCTCACGAACTGCGGGCGGTGCTGGCGGAGTTCGGCGGTCTGCGCGGCTGGCCCAAGACCTCCGGCGGACGCGGCCTGCATGTCTTCGTGCCCATCGAGCCGCGCTGGACCTTCACCCAGGTGCGCCGGGCGGCGATCGCCGTCGGCCGGGAGATGGAGCGCCGGATGCCGGACCACGTGACCATCAAGTGGTGGAAGGAGGAGCGCGGCGAGCGCATCTTCCTCGACTACAACCAGACGGCCCGCGACCGCACGATCGCCTCCGCCTACTCCGTACGGCCCCGACCGCACGCCCCGGTCTCCGCGCCCCTGCGCTGGGAGGAGGTCGGCGAGGCGCACCCCCAGGACTTCGACCTCGCGACCATGCCCGCGCGCTTCGCCGAACTCGGCGACGTGCACGCGGACATGGACGATCACGCGTTCTCCCTGGAGCCCCTGCTGGAGCTGGCCCGCAAGGACGAGCACGACCACGGACTCGGCGATCTGCCGTACCCGCCCGAGTATCCGAAGATGCCGGGGGAGCCCAAGCGGGTACAGCCGAGTCGTGCCAGGAAGCCCGGTCCTACAGCTCCTTGATCCTGACGTCCCGGTACGAGACCACGTCCGTCGTGCCGTGCACCTGGAGTCCGACGTAGCCGGAGGCGAACCGCCGCCCGTCCGTGCCCGGGTCGTCCGAGCGCGCCGGGTAGAAGTCCTGACCGCCGAAATTGTCGAACTCGTTGATCAGCACGCCGTTGCGGAAGACCGAGTAGTGCTGGTCGACCACCCGGATCTCGTAGTCGTTCCACGTGCCCTTCTGGGTGACGCCGGCACCGGCGAGCCCCACCCGGTCGAAGCCGTAGACCGAACCGGTCTTGTACAGGTCGCCGTCCGGACGGTCGAACACCTGGATCTCGTGCCCGAACTTGATGGCCGCCCACTCCGGCCGGGGCTCCTCCGGATGGTCGTGGACCCACGGGAACCGCACGAACACACCGGAGTTGGCGTTCCCGGTGCCCGGGGCGTCGTCGCGCCACTGGAGCTTGAGCGAGAAGTCGCCGTACTTGCGCTCGGGGAACCAGAGCATGCCGAGCCCCGACCTCGTGGTGCCGCTCGTGATCGACCCGTCGCCGTTCGGCGCGAACGAACCGCCGCCCACCTGCTGCCACTTGGCGAAGGAGGCCGCGCTGCCGTCGAGGATCGTGCGGTACCCCTCGGTCTGGCCCGGCCTGCCGATCCCGGACGCACGGGCCGCCGCGTCGATCGCGTCGTACTCCCGCTCGTCGAGCACCCCCTCCCGGAAGAGCTTGTCCAGGACGGTCTTCACGTGCTTGAGGAACAGCGCGTGGGACGTCCACTCCTTCTCGTCCTCGATCAACTCGTTGATCCGGCACCGGCTGTTGGTGATCCGGTTCGGCACGCCCGAGTCGACCGTGCCGACGATCACCGTCAACCGCTCGTCCAGCTCAGGGCAGTTGGGCGCCGGGACCTGACTGGAGACCACCGTGAAGGTCACCGTGCGCGCGGCGGAGGTGTTGCCCGCCCTGTCCGTCGCGCGGTACGCGAGCGTGTGCGTCCCCGCCCGGTCGACGACCACGGCGGCGGTGTACGCCAGGTAGGGCCCGGCGTCGATCGAGTACTCGATGCCGGCCACACCCGAACCGCCCTCGTCCGTGGCGCTCACGGTCACCCTGGCGTTGCCCACATAGGCGCCGTCGGAGTTGCGTGTGCCGTCCACGGTCACGCCGGTCACCGGCGGAACGGTGTCCTGCGGGGCGGCCGCGACCACCGTGAACCGGACGCTCTTCTCGGCGGCCGCATTGCCCGCCTTGTCGGTCGCCCGGAACCGCACGGTGTGGGAGCCGACCTGATGCACCATCACGGGCATGGTGTACGGCTGCCAACTCCCGTCGTTCACCGCGTACTCGATGGTGTTGACCCCGGATCCGGTGTCGGAGGCCGACACGGTCACCGTGGCCATGTCGATGTACGTGCCGTCGGGATTCTGCTGCCCGCTCACCGTCGCCGAGGTGTCCGGCGGGACCGTGTCGTCGGAGGGCGGCGGCACCACCGTGAAGGCGGCGCTCTGCTCGGCGGAGACATTGCCCGCCTTGTCGACGGCCCGGTAGCGCACCTTGTGCTCGCCGACCTGGTCGACGACGACCGGGGCGGTGTACGGCTGCCAGGCACCCGTGTCCCCGATCGCGTACTCGATGCGGTCCACGCCGGAGCCGCCGCTCTCGTCGGTCGCCGTGAGGGCCACGCTCGCCGAACCGACGTACTGGCCCTGCGCGTTCTGCGTGCCGGAGACCTGGGCGCGGGCCGTCGGTGCGGTGGTGTCCTCGCCGGTGCCCTCGGTCACCACCAGGATGCCCTGCATCTGGCCGTGGCCCGGGATCGTGCAGTGGTAGAAGTAACGGCCCGGGGTGAGGGTGACCTCGGCGGTGTGACGGCCGCCCATGTCGTCGTTCGGGTTCGCGAGGATGTTGAGCTGGACGTCGTCGTTGAACTCGGGGTCGCTGGTCACGAAGGTCAACGTGTGCGGCATGCCGGTGGTGTTGCCGGTGGCCGTGCTGTTCTCGAAGACGATCGTGGCCGTGCCGGCGACGGCTGTCGTCGGCGCGGAGGTGTACTTGGTGATGTCGTCGCCGGCGGTCCAGGTGAGGGTCTGGGCGGCGACCGCCCGCGCCTTCTGGGGCTGTGCCGTCGACGTCGAGTTCAGGCCCAGTATCATCAGCAGGGCCGCCAGCAGCACGGTCAGAGGTCGTTGTCGGCGCATCACTGTCCTCCCCGCGCCAGTTGGCCGGCAGCCGGAGTGGGGCCGCCGCCCTGGTAAGTGACCCTCCACAGCGCCGACTTGGCGTCCGAGGTGAAGAACCCGCGTCCGTAGTCGAGGACGTACAACGCGCCGTCCGGGCCGAACTTCCAGTCCATGAGGTTCTTGATGCCGTCGTTGCCGATCGGCACGATCTTCTTCAGCGACTCCGAGTGCACCGGCAGTCCGCCCTCGCCGTGGTTCTTCGGATCGGTGATGACCGCGTTGCGCGGCTGGTCGGCGTCGTAGAAGTCGCCGACGAACCACTTGCCGTCCCAGTACGAGGGCCACTTGACGGTGCTGGTCGCCGCGGCGGTGTCGTAGCGGTAGACCGGCCCGTTCATCGCGGCCTGACCGCCGCCCTTGAGCCACGGCAGCAGGTACTTGGCCTCCTCCTGCTTGTAGGACGGAATGCCGTTCGCGTCCCGCGGGTAGTCCGGGGCGCCGCCCTGGGGCGAGTACCAGATGTTGTTGCCGGTGACGGGCGGGAGGTTGACCAGGCCGTCGTTGTTGGGCGACTCGTTCTTCGGATGGTCGCAGTCGTACCAGCCCAGCGGCTGGTTCGGATCGGGCAGATTCCGGTCCCGGTAGGGCTGTTTGTTGCCCATGCAGTACGGCCAGCCCCGGTTGCTCGCCTTGGTGATGACGGCGAACGTGTCGTACTTGGCAGGACCCCAGGTCGTCGAGGGCGCGCTCGCGTCCGGACCGACCCACCCCGCGTAGAGGATGTCGGTCTTCTTGTCGACGAAGATCCGGGCCGGGTTCCTGACACCCATCACATAGATCTCGCCGCGCGTCTTGCCGCCGCCCTCGTCGGTCTCCTGGCCGGTGAAGAGATTCCCCGGGGGCAGGGTGTACGTCCCGTCGGCCTCCGGGTGGATGCGCAGGATCTTGCCGTTGAGGTTGTTGGTGTTGCCTGCGGTGCGGCGCGCGTCCGCGAAGGAGACGCCCTTGTAGTTGGGCTGCGGGTTGTTGCCGGAGTAACCACCGCTGAAGCCGCTGGAGTTGTTGTCACCGGTCGCGATGTACAGGTTGCCCCTGGAGTCCCAGGACATCCCGCCACCCGAGTGACAGCAACTGTGCACCTGGACCGGCCACTTGAGCAGGACCTTCTCGCTGTTCAGGTCCAGTCTGTTCGTCGCGAGGTCGAGGGTGAAGCGGGAGACCCGCCGCTCGGCCATGCGGGTGTCGCGGTTGAGCCGGGAGTGCGGGGTGTAGTGCAGATACACCCAGCCGTTCTCCTCGAACCGCGGGTCGAGCTCGATCCCGAGCAACCCCTCCTCGACCTTGACCAGTTCGTCGCCGCCGCCCTTGTTGCCGAAGACGGTCAGCGCGCCCGCGAGGGTGACCTTCCTGGTCTTGGGGTCGTAGACGTGGATCTCGCCCTTGCCCTTGCCGATGTCGGGGTTGTTCCAGTCGGTGATCACGGGCTGGGAGGAGTCCGCGCCGCCCCGGCCGATGTAGAGCACCCGTCCGTCGGGTGCGGTCACCAGGCCGTGCGGCTCACCGATCTGGTCGTTCTGGCCCGGCTGGTTGGGCTGGGTGAGGCGCTCCGCCTTGTAGTTGCCGTTGATGGTCGCCTTGCAGTCCGCCTGCACGAGCCGGGAGGTCCACAGCAGCGCGCCGCGCAGATGGGTGCGGAAGTCGCTCTCGTCGTACGAGGACGCCGTGCCGCCCATGCCGGTGTAGAAGGACCGGCCGCCGTCGTAGTCGCGGCACCAACTCACCGGATGATCCCAGCCGTTGGCGCCCGCGCCGGGCTGGTAGGTGGACTCGCGCACCCGGGCGACGGTGTGCACCTCGCCGGACGGGTTCTTCGCCCAGTTGAACCAGCGGTCGGGGCGTTTCCACTGCACCGGCAGGTCCTTGGTCGCCGGGTGCTGCCGGTCGCCGACCTCGACGGTGGCCCGCTGCACGGCTGTTGGGCTTGAGCCTGCCGGTCGGGCGCCGACGAGGCCGGTGAACCAGTCGGAGTACGGCTCCGCGCGGGCCGCGTCATGGATGCCGACGAAGCCGCCGCCCGCCTCCATGTAGGCCTCGAGACCGGCCTCCTGCTCGGGGTCGAGGACATCGCCGCCGCCGGTCAGGAAGACGATCGCGTTGTAACCGCTCAGCGCCGCCCCGTCGGTGAAGACCCTGGCGTCGTCCGTGGCCTCGGTCTCGAAGCGCTGGTTCGCCGGGCCCGAGAGCCCGATGCTCTCGATCGCCGCGATCCCCGCGTTGACGACCGGCGACTCCTCACCGGCCGCCGCGGATCCGTAGAAGACCAGCACCCGCACATCTCCGCCGCCCGGAGGCGACTTGACGGACATCGTTGTCGCGGTCGGTTCGGGCGGTGGCGCGGCCCCCGCGGCCGGGCCGGACATCAGCCCGGCGGCGAGCACCCCCGCGGTCACGGTCGCCGGCCACACCCGTCTTCTCGTCGTTCCTCCGCTTCTCGCGCTCAACCCTCGTAAGTGCATGGGCACCTCCTCGGTCACGGCAACAGCGCCATGGAAGCTAGACCGCTTTGCGTCACACGCCAATACCTATGACCGGGATCGCACGAACTTTGTCCTGAGTGTGGATAAACGACTCGGGGGCCGGTACCGTTTCACAGGTTCATCACAGGCACACCTCCGCAAATTCCGTATCAGGGTGGGGAGTTCTGCATGGACGCGCTGAACAGACGCCGGTTCAACCGGCGGGTGCTGCTCGGTGGCGCGGCGGTCGCGACATCGTTGTCGCTCGCGCCGGAGGCCCGCAGTGACGCGGGTCCGGCGCAGGCCGCCCCGGGCGGCGAGGTCAAGCGGATCAAGCTCTACGCCGAGAAACTCCCCGACGGGCAGCTGGGCTACGGCTTCGAGAAGGGCAAGGCGACGGTCCCCGGCCCGCTCATCGAGCTCAACGAGGGCGACACCCTGCACATCGACTTCGAGAACACCCTGGATGTCAGGGCGAGCCTGCACGTCCACGGCCTGGACTACGAGATCTCCAGCGACGGAACGGCCCTGAACAAGAGCGACGTCGAACCGGGCGGGAGCCGCACCTACACCTGGCGCACCCATCTGCCCGGACGCCGCGGCGACGGCACCTGGCGGGCCGGCAGCGCGGGCTACTGGCACTACCACGACCACGTGGTCGGCACGGAACACGGCACCGGGGGCATCCGCAAGGGTCTGTACGGGGCGGTGATCGTCCGCCGCAAGGGCGATGTCCTCCCGGACGCCACCCACACCATCGTCTTCAACGACATGCTCATCAACAACAAGCCGGCGCACTCGGGGCCCAACTTCGAGGCCACGGTGGGCGATCGGGTCGAGTTCGTGATGATCACGCACGGCGAGTACTACCACACGTTCCACATGCACGGTCATCGCTGGGCGGACAACCGCACGGGGATGCTCACCGGCCCCGAGGACCCGAGCCAGGTCATCGACAACAAGATCGTGGGCCCGGCGGACTCCTTCGGCTTCCAGGTGATCGCGGGGGAGGGGGTGGGGCCGGGTGCGTGGATGTACCACTGCCACGTCCAGAGCCACTCCGACATGGGGATGGTCGGTCTGTTCCTGGTGAAGAGGACGGACGGCACGATTCCGGGCTATGAACCGCACGAGCATGCCGGGCAGCGGGCCGAGGGGCAGAACGCCGAGGGTGGGGCCGAGCACCACCATTGACGGATCATGGTCGGGTGACTCTTCTTCTCACCCGGAGTGATCTGGAGGCGGTGCTGGAGCCGGCGGCCTGCCTCGACGTCCTGCGGGACGGCTTCCGAGACGCGGACGGCGTGGCGATCGCGGGCCGGCGGGTGCGTTCGGACCTCCCCTTCCCCGGTACGGCCACCGCGCTGATCCCGGGCCTGCTTCCCGGCGTCCCGGCCTACACGGTGAAGGTCAACGCCAAGTTCCCCGACGCCCGGCCCGCCCTGCGCGGGGTGATCTGCCTGCACAGCGGTACCGACGGCGAACTGCTCGCGCTGCTGGACTCGGCGACGGTCACGGCCTGGCGGACCGGGCTCGCGGCGGCTCTGGGCACGCATCTGCTCGCCGGTGCCGGCACTGTGGTGGGGGTCGTCGGGGCGGGCGCGCAGGCCGAGTTGATGGTGCGGGGGCTTGCGGCGCTACGGCCCCGCGGTGACCTCTTCGTCCACGACACGTCCGCCGACCGTGCCGCGGGGTTCGCCGCGCGGCACGGCGGGCAGGCGTCGGCCACCGCCGCGGAGGTCGCCTCGGTGGCCGACATCGTGCTGACGGCGACCTGGTCCCGCGAGCCGCTGCTGCACCTCGCGGACACCAGGCCGGGCCAGCACTTCACGAGCCTGGGCGTGGACGAGCCGGGCAAGGCGGAACTGGGGCGCGATCTGCTGGACACGGCCCTCCTGGTCGTCGACGACCGCGAACTCGCCGCCGGGGTGGGGGTGTTGCGGCCGGCCGACGCGACCTTGGGCGAGGTGCTGCGCGCCGAGCACCCCGGCCGGACGGCCGACACGGACCGCACGGTCTACGCCCCCGTCGGCATGCCCTGGCAGGACCTCGCGCTGGCTTGGGCGGCGTACGAGCGGGCTGAGGGGGAGGGGATCGGGCGGCGGGTGGATCTGCTGGGTTGAGGGGGAGCCTGGGCTGAGCCGGAGCGTCTTGGGTGCGGGGTGCGGGGTGCGGGGTGCGGGGTGCGGGGTGCGGGGAAGGAAGCGTGCTTGGGCGTGTGCCTGGGCGTGTGTCTTGGTGCGGGGCTGGACGCGGGGTACGCGGCCGCGTATGGGAAGGACGGCAGGTCGAGCAAGAGCCCGTCCCCAGCGGCCTCGGTGAGGACGGAGGCCGCCGGTGCCCGCCAGTGAGTGCCCGGCGCCCCGAGCTCCGGCAGCTTCACCCCCGCCGAGCAGCGGTACGACGGGATCCGGTCGGTCACCCGGAGGGAAGCCGGGTTGCGCGGGCACCGCCGCTCGAAGCGGCCCGGGTGCGCGGACCGGCGCCCAGCGCTCCTCGCCCCGCGCCCCGCGCTCCTCGCCCCGAGCTCCTCGCCTCTGCCTCGCCGGGCGCGGAAAAAGGCGTCCGTGCTCCTCACCTCCGCCTCGCCCGCCACGAGAGCGCTCTCAGCTCAGCCTCCCGCAGGGCTATCCTGATCCGCACCCCGCCGACGAGGAGCCCGAAGTGAACGACGCCGCGCCACGTCCCACTCTGGAGGCCGTGGCCGCCCGGGCCGGAGTCTCCCGGGCCACTGTGTCCCGGGTGGTGAACGGGGGCGACGGGGTCAGGGAGCCGCTGGTCGAGCGGGTGCGCAGGGCCGTCGAGGAGCTCGGTTACGTGCCCAACCAGGCCGCCCGCAGTCTCGTCACCCGGCGCCACCACGCCGTCGCCGTGGTCGTCGCCGAGCCGGAGAGCCGGGTCTTCGCCGACCCCTTCTTCGCCCTGCAACTCAGGGGGATCAGCAAGGAACTCACGGCCCACGACAACCAACTCGTCCTGCTGCTCACGGAGGGTCGCGACGACCACACACGCGTGGCGCGCTACCTGGCCGGAGGGCACGTCGACGGGGCGCTCGTCTTCTCCCTGCACCTCGACGACCCGCTGCCCGGACTGATCCAACGGGCCGGTGTCCCCACGGTGTTCGGCGGGCGTCCCGGCTGGAGCGACGGCACGGCGGACGTCGTGTACGTCGACAGCGACAACCGCGGCGGTGCCCGCGACGCCGTACGGCATCTCCTCGGCCTCGGCCGCACCCGCGTCGCGCACATCACCGGCGCCCTCGACCAGACCTCCGCGGTGGACCGGCTCGACGGCTACCGGGAGGTCGTGGGGGACGGCGGCCCGGATCTGGTCGTGTCAGGCGACTTCACTCCGGCCGGCGGGGAGCGGGCGATGCGCGAGCTCCTCGACCGGTGCCCCGACCTGGACGCGGTGTTCGCGGCCAACGACCTCACCGCCTCCGGCGCCCTGCGCGTGCTGCGCGAACGGGGGCGCCGGGTGCCCGAGGACGTCGCCGTGATCGGCTTCGACGACATGCTGCCGGTCGCCGAGCAGACCGACCCGCCCCTGACGACGGTCCGTCAGGACATCGAGGAGATGGGGCGGTTGATGGCCCGCCTGCTGCTGCGAGGCCTCGACCCCGCGCACGAGGGCGCCGCACCGGCCGGTGTGGTACTCCCCACCACGCTGGTGCGGCGCGCCTCGGCGTAAGACCCGTCGCCCGGAAACGCCCCTCGCCTCGGCGTAAGACCCGTCGCCCGGAAACGCCCCTCGCCTCGACGTAGGACCCGTCGCCTGGGAACGCCCCTCGCCTCGGGAGCGCCTCTCGCCCCAGGACGTCTTTCGTGCCCGGAGACGCCCTGCGCCCGGAGACCCCCCGCACCCCCGAGTCGCCCCGCCCCCCTACGACGTCTGCGGCTCGCTCTTGATCACCGCGAAGCGGGCGCCGTAGGGATCGGCCAGCTTGGCCACCCGGCCGACCCCCGGCACGTCCGTGGCGGGCAGCCGGACGACGCCGCCCAGCCGCTCAGCCGTCGCGACCGCCTCGTCGGTGTCCGGGACCTCGAAGTACGGCATCCAGTACGCCCCCGCCTGCGCCTCCAGCGGGTCGTCGGCGAGCGGGACGATACCGCCGAACATGCTGTCCTCGCCCTGGCCGTCCGGCAGCACCGTGGTGTACGTGCCGCCGGGGAACTCGACCGCGTAGGTCTCCAGGCCGAGCGCCGCGCGGTAGAAGTAGGCGGCCATCGGCAGGTCGGCGGTGTACAGCTCCACCCAGCACAGCGAGCCCGGTTCCTGGGTGACGTCCAGGCCCTTGTTCCGGCCGGGCTGCCAGATGCCGAAGGGCACGCCGGCCTTGTCGGCGAGGATCGCCATGCGGCCCTGGTCCATCACGTCCATGGGCTGCATCAGCACCGAGCCGTGCGCCTGCTCGGCCGCCTTCGCGGTGGCGTCCGCGTCCGGGGTCTGGAAGTACACGGTCCAGGAGGGCGGGCCCTGGTCCGCGTCGGTCTGCATACCCGCGGCGGCGGTCCGCCCGGCGAGCTGGAAGAAGCCGTACCCTCCGGCCTCGGGCGGGCCCGGCCGGAACTCCCAGCCGAACAAGCCGCCGTAGAAGGTGGTGGCGCCGTCGATGTCCGGGGTGCCGAGGTCGATCCAGTTCGGAGCGCCGGTGACATAACGGGTCGTGAGCATCATTGCCCTCCTCTGAGGGGTCCCGTTGCCTGCACTGCCGAGTCTGGCACCGCCCACTGACAATCGCCGCCGGGACGCCGGGACACGTCGCCGACCCCGCCGCCGGCGGCACCCGCGCGCCGCCGTGCGCCCGGCTGCCCGGAGGAGGACCATCGAGGCGGCCGGGGGCCGTGAACGGCGCCGTTGATCCCGCGTTGATCGAACGTTTTTCGCCGCCCGGCACGCTCTCGGCCATGCACACCGACACCATCATCCCGGCCGACCCCGCCTGGCAGGCGCAGGCGCTGTGCGCACAGACCGGGGCGGACTTCTTCTTTCCCGAGCCGGGCAGCTCGGTACGGGAGGCCAAGCGCATCTGCGGCATGTGCGAGATGCGCTCGGCCTGCCTCGAGTACGCCCTGGCCAACGACGAACGCTTCGGCGTCTGGGGCGGCCTCTCCGAGAAGGAGCGGCTGGCGATCAGGCGGCTGGAAATCCGATGAGCCGACCGGCCGGGAGTGCGGCTAGGATCCCGGAGCGCACCCGGGCGTAGCGCAGCGGCAGGCGCACCGCCTTGCCCAGGCGGAACACATCGGTTCGAATCCGATCCCCGGGCTGCGTGCGGGGCCCTGTAGAGCAGAGGCAGACTCGCCGCCCTGTCAAGGCGGATACGCCGGTTCGAATCCGGCCGGGGCCCATGGCACAGGGGTCGGTAGCGCAGCGGCAGGCGCACCTTCATCGCATGAAGGGAACGTCGGTTCGAATCCGACCCGGCCCGCGGCACGGCATGAACGGGGGCGGGGACGCATGGGTGACGTGATCGACGACGAGGAGCTGGCGGCCTTCCACCGGACGGTCGGCAGGCTGCGCGAGCTGCCCGTCGACGACCCCGTGCGGCTGCGCGCCGAGCAGGTCGCCGCGTCCTTCGCCCGCGACGGACGGCTGCGGCGCCGCAAGGCACGGGGCGCCGAGACGGCCGCCGCCGACGCGGGCACGATGGCGGCCACCGCGACCGGCGCCCACGACCGGCGCGAGGACGCGCCGCTGGCCGTGTCCGGCGACGCGGGCGAGGCGGGGGTCTTCCGCAAGCCGCGCAGTTGCTATGTCTGCAAGTCGTCCTATCGACAGGTCGATTCCTTCTACCACCGCCTCTGCCCGCGCTGTGCCGCCGACAACACGGCCCGTCGCGCGCTGTCCACCGATCTCGCGGGGCGCCGCGCGCTGCTCACCGGCGGTCGCGTGAAGATCGGCTTCCAGCTGGCCCTGATGATGCTCCGCGACGGCGCGGAACTCCTCGTGACCAGCCGCTTCCCGCACGACACCGTGCGCCGCTTCCGGGCCGAGCCGGGCAGCGACCGGTGGCTGAGCCGGCTGACCGTGATCGCCGTGGACCTGCGCGACCCGCGCCAGGTGCTGGGCCTGTGCGAGGAACTGTGCCGGGAGGGCCGCCCCCTGGACATCCTCGTCAACAACGCCGCGCAGACCGTACGCCGGCCGCCCGAGTCGTACGCCCTCCTCGCCGCCGGAGAGCGGGACGCGCTGCCCGCGGGGGCACGGCGGGCGCCGGGCTTCGCCTCGACGCGGATGCTGGAGGGCGGCGCCGCGTCCCTGCCCCTCGCGCTGCGCGAGGCCGACGAGGCCGGACTGCTGCCCGACCCGTCCCCCGAGAACTCCTGGTCGGCCCGGCTCGGCGCGCTCGACCCGGCCGAGGTCCTGGAGACCCAGCTGGTGAACGCGCTCGCCCCGGCGCTCCTGTGCGACCGGCTGCTGCCCCTGCTGCTGGCCTCCCCGCACCCGCGCCGGTACGTCGTCAACGTGACGGCGGTCGAGGGCCGTTTCGCCGTCCGCAACAAGATGGCGGGACACCCGCACACCAACATGGCCAAGGCCGCCCTCAACATGCTCACCCGCACGAGCGCCGCCGAACTCGCCGGGCAGGGCGTGCACATGTGCGCCGTCGACACCGGCTGGATCACCGACGAGAACCCGGCGCCGAAGAAGGAGCGGATGGCCCGCGCCGGGTTCCGGACGCCGCTGGACGTCGTGGACGGGGCGGCCCGGGTGTACGACCCGATCGTGCGCGGCGAGGCGGGCGACCCCGTGTCCGGGGTGTTCCTGAAGGACTACCGGGAGGCGGAGTGGTGAGCGCGGACGGCGCGGAAGCGCGGGACCGGTTCGCGGGGGTGCCGTACGTCGTGCCGCGGCCGGTCGCCGAACTCGCCCCACTGCTGGACTGGTTGCGGTCAGGGCGCCCGACGGGGGAGCGGCTCGACTTCGCGGCGGGTACGGCGCTGCCCGACGGGCGGCTCGATCTGTGCAAGCAGGCCCTGGGCGCCGAGGGCGCCGCGCTGGTCGCCGACGCGCTGTCCCAGGGGCCTTCGCCGGTACGGCACCTGCTGCTGGGGACCGACGCGCTGGGCGACGACGGGGCCGCCGCGGTGGCCGGTGCGGGCACCGGAGTCGAGACCCTCTACCTCGGCTGCAACGGCGTCACCGAGGGCGGCGCCTGCCGGATCGCCGACCAGCTGCGAGCCTCGCCGCAGGTGGTCACGGGGGTGTGGCTCAAGCGCAATCCGCTCGGCGGCGGGGGTGGCCGGGCGGCGGCCGAACTCATCGACGCGGCACGGACGTTGCGGACCCTGGATCTCGTCCAGACCGGGCTCGACGCGGCCGGTGCCGCCGTCCTCGCCGACGCGCTGTCGGCCGCGGCGGGCAACGGCCGGCGGATCGAGCGGCTGTTCGTCGGCGGCAACCCGCTGGGAGAGGCCGGGGCGCGGGCGCTCGCCGAGGTGATCGCGGCGGGTGCGGTCGACGAACTGTACGTGTCCGCCGCCGGGTTGGGCGATGGCGGAGCGCTCAGCCTCGCGGCGGCGCTGGAGCGGGCGCCGCATGGACGGCTCGCCCGTCTGGCGGTCGCGAGCAACGGCATCGGCCCGGCGGCCGCGGCCGGGCTGGTCGCGGCGGCGACCGCGGCCGGGGTGCACCTGCTGGACCTCGGCCGGGTGCGGGCGGCGGCCGTGCTCGGCGCTCAGGACAACCGGGTGGACCTGTCGGCGGCCGCGGCGATCGCGGACGTCCTCGCGAGCACCGCCGGACACCGGCTCACCCACCTCGTCCTCACCCACACCGGCATGCGCAGCCGCGAGGCCCACCGCCTCCTGGACACGGCCCCCCGCGCCACCACGGCCACCCGCTTCGTCCTGGGCCAGGGCATCGCCGCCACCGTCAAACGCCGCCTCGCGGCCCACAGCGCCCACCTCCCGCCCCCGTCGGTGCCGGCGGACGTGGCGGCCGTACGCAGCGTGCACCGCACCCCACCGACTGACGACCGGTAGCCGGCGACGGCCCCCACCACGACCGCTCGCACCTCCCGGTCAGCGGGCCATCGCCATGAACACCTCCGTCCAGAAGCGCTGTTGCCGCTCCGACGCGCCCACCAGATAGGTCGCCCTCAGCTTCGCCGGCAGCAGGGCGACGAGCCGGGTCACGGCCTCCCGGTGCTTGCGGAGCTGGGACAACTCCGCGTTGGCGAGGATCTGGTGGACGACGTCGCTGTCGTCGCCGCCCTCCGAGGAGTGGGCGCGGGCGCGACGCAGACGGCTCTCCCAGGCGGCCACGTCACGTGCGAGCTCGCGCAGACCGGTGACCGGACGGCCCCGGAAGCGGTCGATCAGCGCGGTGAGCGGCACGGGCGCGTACTCGCCGTCGCCGAGATAGACCGTGCCCATCTCCAGCGGCAGTCCGCGCCGGTGCAGCTTGATCAGCCGCTCCAGCGTGCGCTTGGTGATCCAGGCCCGCCCCTCGTCGTCGATGTCGTGCTTCCACCACTCCAGGACCGTCTCGGCGTCCGAGCCGTACCGGGCCAGCAGCCACTCGTTGGCCGGTATGTCCTCGGGCTCGACCTGGAGCGAGGCCGTGAACCGGGTCGCCTGCGCGATGTTGTTGCGCGCCACCAGCATCTTGCGGCCCAGGTGGTACGGCGGATTCTGCACCGCGATCTGCGCCCGCAGGTTCTCGATCCGCCGGCCGGCCAGCGACCACTCCTGCGTGATCTCCATCAGCTTGGCGAAGGCGGCCTTGTCCTTGGGCCGGTTGTACTCGTCCCACACGATCGCCTTGGGCTCGGGCCCGGTGAACTTCGCGGCCAGCAGGTTGTCGAGGGTGCCGTCGGCGGACGGGATCGGCGCGCACAGGTCCTCGACGTTGGTCACCGGCAGCGAGAAGTACAGCGGCTCCCGGCCCAGCCCCGCCCGTACCGTCTCCCGCACCAGCTCCGTCTTCCCGCAGCCCGGCGGTCCCTGGAGCAGCACCGTCCAGCGGCCCCGCAGGGCGGCCCGCACGACCTGCCGGACCGGGTCGGGGATCGTGGCCGGGTTGGGCACGCCGAGCGAGGCGGCAACGCGGTCCAGGATCTCCGCGGTGCGGTTCTGCCCGGGCCTGCCGTCCCGGCCTGGCTCCGCCAGCCGCAGCCGCTCCCCGTCGACCAGCGGCAGGCCCCAGCGCAGCGGAAAGCCCTCCCGCGCGTTCGTCAGGACGTGGTCGAGGGTGCGCGGGGAGAGCAGCTCGCGCAGGGCGGGGGAGAGGGACGCCCACAGCGAGAACACCGGACGCAGGTCCCACGGGCGGTACTTGGCCGCCAGGTGCCGCCGCCACGAGGTGTCGTTGGCGGTGATCCGCAGCGTCACCATGCGGTCCAGCAGGGCGAGATCGCTGCGCCGGGCCGAGGTCTCGGCCAGCGACTCGTTGTCCGTGAGGAAGACGCCGACGCAGCCGAGGGCACGCAGATCGTGCTCCCCGAGCGTCCAGTTGCAGGCGATCTGCATCAGCTGCGACTGGATCGTCTCGCCCGCCTGCAAGGAGTCGTCGATGAGCAGCACGAACGGCCGCCCCGGCCTGAGCTGGCTCATCACCAGCTGGCGCAGGACCAGTTCACCGGTGTGCGGGTCGCGGACGGGTGCGTTGACCAGCAGGTCGTCCGGTGTGAGGTTCGCCGCGGGGACGTACACCAGCGTCGCGTCCGGGTGGGCCCGGCCGATGTGCGAGAAGAACGTCGCCGTCTTGCCGATGCCGTGCTCGCCGAAGATCTGCCCCGTCTGCCCCATGTTGATCATGGCGTCGATGAAGGACTCCAGGCGCGAGGCCGTCAACTGCTCGGTGTCTGTGGTCATTTACCGCGATCCTGTGGTGACGCGATGGCAGTCCATCGCCGGGATGTGCGTCTCGGGCCACTCGCTGCCGCCCTCGGTGATCAGCCAGATCCATTTGTCCGGCTCGGCGGGCGTGATGGGCGGCGCGTATCCGTCGGTGAGCATCACCACGGCGTCCGGGGTGACGTCGAAGCGCCGCCCGCCGACCTCCGTACGGCCCTCCACGTAGTCGGCGACCACCTGGAAGCTGGTGCCGCCTCCGCCGTACACCCGCTCGCCGGGCTTGAACGGCATCACCACGGCGTCGAAGGAGAGCCAGTGCGCCTCGACCCCGTCGATCCGCCCCACGAGCCGGGTGAGCCACTCGACGACGTGGTCCGGCATGGAGCCCGAGGTGTCGTACGCGACGACCAGCACCTTCTCCCGCACCGGACCGCGCCGCGAGAGCATCGGGTCCTGGCCGAGGGCGGCGAGCAGCGCGCCCCGCTTCTTCGGGTACACCAGCCGCTCGCCGTCGCGCAGTCGGGAGCCGAGCACGTCGACCAGCCAGCGCTGCCACCAGTCGACCGTACGCGTGCGCGTGGTCTCGCCGCGCAGGGCGCCCGCGCCCAGGCTGCCCCAGATCCGCGCGGCCCGGGTGTTGCCGTCCTCGGTGCGGTTCATCAGGTCGAGCAGCTCGCCCTCCGCGCCGGTGTGCCCCCGCCGGGCCGCCAGCAAGGAGTTGAGCAGCGCCGAGGAGGTGACCACGTCGACGGTCTCCTGGTCGGCCGGGACGCCCCCGTCCCGCAGGTGGACGCAGAGCCGCCGCTCGGGGACGGGCGGGCTGTGCATGCGCTTCAGCTCGCCGTACACCCGCATGTCGGTCTCGGTGAACGTCTCGTACGGCACCGGCTCCAGACCGTGTGCCGTCAGGTCCCGCGCATAGGCCTCGTGGACCTCCCGCGGGTCGACACCCGTCGGGCGGCCGTCCAGCAGGGGCAGCCGCGTGCGGCCCAGCCGGACCAGTGCCACATGGTTGACGGACACCTCGCAGGCCAGCTCGAACACCGGGTCGGCGCGCAGCTCCGGGTCGGTGAACAGATGGCGGTGCACGAGGTGCCGGGCCTCGTGGAACAGCACGAACTTGACGCCGTCCAGGCCGAGACCGACGAAGAAGTCGGGGTTGTAGAGCAGCAGGCAGGAGCCGTCGCCGGAGGCCACCACCGCCGCGGTGTCGAGCGCGGTCGTCGGGATCTGGTGCCGGCACTTCGCGTACAGCCAGGACGCCACCGCCGACTCGGTCAGTCCGAAGTCCAGCAGCGCGGCCTCCTTCAGCCGCCGTGCCTCCTCGACCACCGCCGCGTCCGCCGGCCGGTACCGCTCCAGCGCCCGGCGGTCGGCCAGGTCGACCACCGGGACACGCCGCCCCCGCTCTCCGTACGCCATGCCGAGCCCCCCGTACCGAAATCCCCCGTGACTCATTGGTAGCAGCGCCCACTGACAACCGGCCAGCGCATTACGCTCGGGGACCAAGGGCGGGGCCGTAGCGCAGAGGCAGGCGCACCGGTCTCCAAAACTGGAACACGCTGGTTCGAATCCAGCCGCCCCGCCCCCCTTTCCGGCGCCCCGCCCCCTTCCCGGCACCTGGCGCCCCCGGCACCTGGCGCCCCCGGCACCTGGCGCCCCCGGCACCCGGCGCCCCCGGCGCCCCGCCTCCGTCCCGCACTCCCCGCGGGCCGGCTCAGGCGATCGCGCCCGCCGTCATGATCAGCTCCGGCGCCGTGCCGTGGAACGTGTCGAGGAGCTGGGCGAGCACCGCCCAGGCCTCCTCGCGGTCGCCCAGGTGCTCGCGCACGAGGGGGCGCAGGGCGTCCTCGGCGTCGCGCACGCGCGCGGGGAACAGCGCCGGGCCCAGGGAGAGCACCTTCAGCACCGGCGCGGCGGGTCCGTGCTCGGTCGCGTACACGCCGGGACCGGCCAGGACTCCCGCCTGCCGGACGCGGTGGGCGAACTTGGGGTGGCTGCCGAACTGCGCGCGCAGCGCGGGCGGACAGTCCGGGCGTACGGACAGGGCCCAGCGGGCGTAACCGGGCAGGGGCCGCTCGCGGTCGGCCGCCGCGACCGTCCGCCAGTCGCCGTGTCCCAGCACCATGGACGCGGCGCTTCGGGCGGGCCCCATGGCGGTGGCCGCCCGCAGCGCGCCGACGAGTCCCCGCGCCACGACGGCTTGCGGCACCTCGGGCTCGACCGCGTTCTTGCGCAGGACGATGTCCACCGGCAGGGGGCCCTTGCGGCCGGGACCGAACGGCACGCCCCGCAGCACCGCACGCCGCAGCGTCGGGTCGGCCGCACCGTGCCCGTACACCGTCGCGTTGAGCTCGGGGTCGTCCTCCTCCAGGATCCACACCAGCACCGAGGACGGCACCGGGGTGAGCTTCAGGGCGGCCTGGGCGGCCCGGCGTCGGTTCCCGCCCGGTTCCGGCGCGCCGATCCGCCGCCGTATCCGGAGGGCGGAGTCGGCGTCGATCAGGCCCAGCAGGAAGCCGACGGCCCGCTGATCCGTGCTGCTGTCACGCATGGCCGCATGATCTCGCAGGCGGCGGGCGGCCCGCACGGCATATTCGGCGGGCCGGCCGGGCCATCCGGGTCGGCGTCAGGCTCCCGCGCGAGCCGCCATCCGCGCCTTGCGCGCCGCGAGCTTCTCGTCGAACTTCAGGGCCTCCGCGTCCAGGCCGCCCATGAACAGGCCGAGCTCGTCCTGCGCCTGCTGCCCCTCGGGGCCGAGGCCGTCGATCTCCATGACCTTCAGGAAGCGCAGCACGGGCTGGAGCACGTCGTCGTGGTGGATGCGCATGTTGTAGATCTCGCCGATCGCCATCTGCGCGGCGGCCCGCTCGAAGCCGGGCATGCCGTGCCCGGGCATCCGGAAGTTCACGATGACGTCGCGCACCGCCATCATCGTCAGGTCGGGCGCCAGCTCGAAGGCCGCCTTCAGCAGGTTCCGGTAGAACACCATGTGCAGGTTCTCGTCGGTCGCGATGCGCGCCAGCATGCGGTCGCAGACCGGGTCGCCGGACTGGTGGCCGGTGTTGCGGTGCGAGACCCGGGTCGCGAGCTCCTGGAAGGCCACGTAGGCCACCGAGTGCAGCATCGAGTGGCGGTTGTCCGACTCGAAGCCCTCGCTCATGTGGGCCATCCGGAACTGCTCCAGCTTGTCGGGGTCCACCGCGCGCGAGGTGAGCAGGTAGTCACGCATCACGATGCCGTGCCGGCCCTCCTCGGCGGTCCAGCGGTGCACCCAGGTGCCCCAGGCGCCGTCACGGCCGAAGAGCGAGGCGATCTCGTGGTGGTAGCTGGGGAGGTTGTCCTCGGTGAGCAGGTTCACCACCAGGGCGATCCGGCCGATCTCGGTGACCTTGGACTGCTCCTTGTCCCAGGCCTCGCCGTCCTCGAAGAAACCGGGGAAGTTGCGGCCGTCGCCCCACGGCACGTACTCGTGCGGCATCCAGTCCTTGGTGACCTTCAGATGCCGGTTGAGTTCCTTCTCGACCACTTCCTCCAGCGCGTACAGCAGTCGCGCGTCGGTCCAGGCGGAGGACGGGCTGCCGAGGTGAGGGGAAGTGATCGTCACAGGTGCTCCAGGGGGACACGGCGAGTACGGGGAGAGCCGGCGAGCGGTGCCGGGGAACCTACGGAATCGTAGGCTACGAAACCGTAGGTTACGAGACCGTAGGTTAAGAGTGCCGTAAAGATCCCTGATCAGCGGTGTTTCCCAGGCGTCACGCGTCGCTCCGGGAAGCGCAGGTCCGGGGCTGTTGGAGTGGTGCGTTCACCCGTTCAGGCGTAGAGGTCCCGCAGTCGCACCGAGAGACATGTCACACAGCCTTCGAGCTTCTCGAACTCGCTGATGTCGACCAGCACGGGCTCGAAGCCGAGATCGCTCAGCAGCTCCGCCGTCTTCGGCGCGCTCGCGGCCATGAGCAGCTTGGGGCCGCCGAGCAGCACGACATGGGAGCCGGCCTCCTCGGGCACGGACAGGAAGCGCGGGAACAGCGAGGGCCGGTCCACCTTGGGGATGTGTCCGATGACGGTCCCGTCGGGCAGCGCCGTGACCGCCGACTTCAGATGCAGCACCTTGCTCACCGGTACGACGACCACCTCGGCCCCCAGCGGCTCGAACGCGGCCCGCAGCTGCTGGACGCCGGCCGCGTTGGTGCGCCCGCCCCGGCCCACGTAGATCGTGTCGCCGACCTTCAGGACGTCACCGCCGTCCAGGGTGCCCGGCTCCCAGATCCAGTTCACCGAGCAGCCGAGCCGCGCCACGGCCTCCTCGACGCCGACGGTCTCCTCGCGCCGGGACTCGGCGCCGGAGCGGGCGATCAGGGCGACGTTCTTGTACATCACCACGGTGTCCTCGACGAACACCGAGTCCGGGCAGTCCTCCTCCGGGTCCACCTCGACGGTCTCCCAGCCGTGCGCGCGCAGGGCCTCGACGTACGCCTCCCACTGTTCGAGCGCGAGGTCGGCGTCGACCTTCTCCCGCTCGATGTGCGTCACGAGGCCTTCGGCGAGACGCGGACCGGGGCGGCGGACGAGGGCCTTCTTGCTGGGCACGAGGGAACTCCGTATCGGCGGGGCAGGGGCGGCGCCCGTGACGGGCGCCGGTCAGCCATCATGCAGCGCCGATCCGTGTCGACAAAACCCCCCTTGTCAGGCTGTGGCCCTCCTGAGACGCGCCACGGCTCACGAACGCCGTCGCGCCGCACGCGCGCGTGCCGCCTCATGCGCATCCCGCAGCAGCCGTACGACCGTCCCCGTCGTCCGTTCGCCCGGGTTCACGACGCAGATCCAGCCGAGGTCGCCGTAGACCGGATGCGGCAGCAGCACGTCGGCGGCCGCGAGGTCGCGCGCCGGTCCGAGGAGATCCGGGATCGCCCTACGGCCGACCTGGACGTTGACCCGCCAGCGGCCCGGCGGGTCGAGGTCCGAGGCGGTGTCGCCGGGGTGGTCCTTGGTGACGATCGTCCCGTAGGGCTGGGTGTTCCGGGGCATCCGGCCGTCGGGGGCGTAGTAGATGAACGCGTCGCCCCACGCGATCTCGGGGGAGTCCCCACCTGGATCTGCTCCATAGGCATGGTTCAAGCGTGACCTTCAATGCTGGTGTGGGGTTGGCTGATGCGGACCGTCGACGTCGCCGGGGAGACCGGGTACTCGGTGCAGCAGGTGCGGCCACCGCTCCTGCACGGCGACCCATGTGCACGCCCTGCGCGCGTACCGCGGGCTCGCGGGTGCCGTGGGGCCCGTCGAGGCGCGGCGCCTGCTGGCCGAGCTGTGGACGGGGACGCTCACGGAGGCGGCTGCGGCGGTGAACGAGGTCCACGCGCGGCTCGCACGGGAACGGGACGAGGTGCTGCGCGCACAGCGGGCCCTGCGGACCGTCCAGGGCGAACAGGACGCTCAGGCCGCTCAGGCCGCTCAGGACGGCGATTACATGACGATCACGCAGCTCGCGGAAGCCCTCGGCGTACGGTCCTCGACGCTGCGGTTCTGGGAGGAGGAGGGGCTGATCCGCCCGGAGCGGGTGACCACCCTGCGGGCGCGCCGCTACGGCCCCGAGGCGATCGGCGCGGCCCGCGTCGTCGTCGCCCTGCGCGCCGGCGGGTACGGCATCCCGGCCGTGCGCGAGGTCATGGGCGCGCTGAGCGACCTCGACGGCCAGGCGGACGCCCGACGCGTCCTGCGGACCCGACTGGACCAGATCGCCACACGGAGCGTGGCCCTGCTCCGAGCGGGCACGGACCTGGCGGCAGCGATCACCGCACTGGACACCGTCCAGGCCACCACGGACACCCCACCGGCGCCGACACCGGGCGCCGCACCGGAGGCCCCGGTGAGTGCCACACCAGAGGCCCCGGTGGACACTGCGCCGGATACGACCGCGTGCGCCGCGCCCGAGGCCCCGGTGGGCGCCGCACCTGAGCCGCCGGCAGCCGCTGTACCCGAGGCCCCCGCAGGTGCCCCACCCCATGCCCTCCCGGTCGCTACTCCGGGGACTCCAGCTCGTCCGGGGTGATCTCGCGCAGCTCCCCGTCCAGCAGGAGCCACCGTGTGATGCCGAGTGACTCCAGGAACGGCAGGTCGTGGCTGGCCACGATCAGTGCTCCCTCGTACGACTCCAGGGCCGTGGTCAGCTGTCGCACGCTCGCCATGTCGAGGTTGTTCGTCGGCTCGTCCAGCATGAGCAGCTGGGGTGCCGGCTCGGCCAGCATCAGCGCGGCCAGCGCCGCCCGGAAGCGTTCGCCGCCGGACAGCGTCGAGGCCCGCTGGTCGGCCCGGGCGCCCCGGAACAGGAAGCGGGCGAGACGGGCCCGCACCCGGTTGTTGGTGGCGCCCGGGGCGAACCGGGCCACGTTCTCGGCGACCGACAGCTCGCCGTCGAGGACGTCCAGGCGCTGAGGCAGGAACCGCAGCGGCACATGGGCCGTGGCCTCGCCCGACACCGCCTCCAACTCCCCGGCGATCGTGCGCAGCAGCGTCGTCTTGCCCGCGCCGTTGCGCCCGATCAGCGCCACCCGCTCGGGCCCCCGCAGGTCGAAGCCGCCCTTCACTTGTGCGCCGTAGGCGAGTTCGAGATCCAGGAGGGTGAGGACCGTACGGCCGGGCGGCACGGCGGTGTACGGCAGGTCGACGCGGATCTCGTCGTCGTCCCGTACGGCCTCCACCGCCTCGTCGAGCCGGTCCTTCGCCTCCGAGAGCCGCTCCTCGTGCATGATGCGGTGCTTGCCGGCGGACTCCTGCGCCGCCCGCTTGCGCGCCCCCATGACGATCTTCGGCTCGCGCTTCTGCTCGAACATCTTCTGTCCGTACCGCTTGCGGCGGGCCAACTTGACCTGTGCGTCGGCCAGTTCGCGCTTCTGCTTGCGGAAGTCGGACTCGGCGACGCGCACCATCCGTTCCGCCGCCTCCTGTTCGACGGCGAGAGCCTCCTCGTAGGCGGAGAAGTTCCCGCCGTACCAGGTGACCTCCCCGGCGCGCAGATCGGCGATCTGGTCGACCAGGTCGAGGAGTTCACGGTCGTGGCTGACCACGATCATGACCCCCGGCCAGGAGGCGACGGCCGAGTACAGCCGCCTGCGGGCGTACAGGTCCAGGTTGTTGGTCGGCTCGTCGAGGAGCAGGACGTCCGGCCGGCGCAGCAGCAGCGCGGCAAGGCGCAGCAGCACCGACTCGCCGCCCGAGACCTCGCCGATCGTGCGGTCCAACGTGATGTGGCCGAGGCCCAGTTCGCCGAGGGTGGCCAGGGCGCGCTCCTCGACGTCCCAGTCGTCGCCGACCGTCTCGAAGTGCTCCTCGGCCACGTCACCGGCCTCGATGGCGTGCAGGGCGGCGCGCCGCGCGGCGATGCCGAGCGCCTCGTCGACCTTGAGGGCGGTGTCCAGTGTGACGTTCTGCGGGAGGTATCCGACCTCGCCGGCGACCCGTACGGCGCCGTCGGCCGGGGCGAGTTCACCGGCGATCAGCTTCAACAGGGTGGATTTCCCTGATCCGTTGACGCCGACGAGACCGGTGCGGCCGGGGCCGAAGGCGATGTCCAGGCCCTCGAAGACGGGGCTGCCGTCGGGCCAGGCGAAGGCGAGCGAGGTGCAGGTGATGGAAGCAGACATGTGAGTCTCCGCGGTTGCTCGAAGCGAGAAGGGGCAATCGCGTATCGAGACACCTGCGACCGGCGGGCGACGAGGGATCCGGGGGCGTGGAAGGGGCCCTGTTCGTCGGGAACGGCTCGTGTGCCGAGGTCGCACGCAGCGCACACACCTCAGGTGTGTGACACGGTGTCTCAGGACCTCAGACGAGCAACGTCCTTCTCCGATCGACGGCAACAGAAGCGTTCTACAACGTACGAGGCGGCCCGAGGGCTGTCAACGAATTAACGGTCAGCTGACCGAAGGAGGCCCCGTGTCCGACGGCTCGCTCTCCCTGCCGGCCCGTCTCTACCTGCTGGCCTGGGACACCTCGAAGTCCGAGGTCACCGGTGCAGCCCAGGTCCCCCAGCTGGTCCGGGCCGGTGCCCTCACCGAACTCGCCCAGCGCGGTCTGCTCCTCGACGACGACGACATCGCGACCCCGGTCGACCTGGACGCGTCCACCGGGGACCCGGTCCTGGACGGGCTCCTCGAACTGGTCCGCGAATCCCGGCCGCACCGGTGGCGCAGCTGGGTGACGCTGCACGCCCGGGTCACCCTGGACGCCGTACGGGAGCAGCTGACCGCGGGGGGATATCTGCGGGCCCGGAAGAAGCGGGCGCTCGGGCTCTTCCCCACGGTGGACCACGAACTGGCGCGACCGGCCGCGGTGGAGGCGCTCCAGGAGGAGGCACGGCGGATCCTGCGCGGGCCGGCCGATGCATGCTCCGAGGGTGAGGCGGCCCTCGGGGCCCTCGCGGCCGCCGCCGAGCTGCACACCCTGGGTCCCCGCAAGGACCGCGACGACGCTCACGTCGAGGAGCTGATCGAGCGCAGCGGTCCGGTGGCACCGGTGCTGCGGAAGGTCGTCCACGAGGTGCGCGGAGCGGTGACGGCGGCGGCGGTCGCCACGCGCGCGTGACGCTGCCGCTGTGTGACCACAGGGAGCTGTTCCCGACCCTGGAAACGGCCTACAAGGCGTACACGGCGCACACGACAGCCGACGGGCGGCTGGGCCGGGAGCGGGGCCAGGACGTCCTTCGGTGGATCACCCCCTGGGGGCCTGTCGGCGGGCGGGCTCGACACCCTCCCGCGCGGTCGGCCTCAGCAGGCGTCGCGCATCAGTTCCGCGAGGTCGTGGTCGAGGTCGAGCTGGAGGTGCTCGAGACCGCTCGGCACGAGGTCGTTGGTCGCCTCCAGGAACCGGCGCAGCTCACCCGTGCGCACATGCACGACGGCGGTGCCCTCGGGGGCGTGGAACTCGAGAACGGTGCGGTCGTAGCCGTAGGGCCGCACCCGGACGTCGCCGTGGCCCTCGGGCTCGTGCAGACCGGTGGTGAGCAGTTCGCGGCTGAAGGTCCAGCAGACCTCGACGCCCTCCAGGGTGGCCGGGGCGGGGAAGGTCATGCGGACGGCGAACGGATCGCAGCGGTCGTAGTGCAGTGTGGCGGGAATGCTCGGCATCCGCGGTGCCGCGGCGACGAGACGGGCCTCAACGGGCTGCTCGATGACGGTGGACAACGCCTTGCTCCCTTGTGACGGCTGATCGGGCTCTCGGAGGGTGGGTACGGACAATGGAAGAGACGTCGGAATCGGCCAATCCGTGTACACGAGAATCGAGTGACCTCTGTCACCGTCCTCACACACCGGTGGGATCCAGTCCTTCTCGCGTGCCCCCGGAGTCACTTGTGACACCCCGCGCCCCACTCCCCGCGCCGCCGAGGGCATCTGGACGGCGCCCGGAGCGTGGACTAGCTTCGCCCGCCATGAGGCTCTTGGGGAACACGCGAGGCAAGAGACGTACGGGATCCACGATCCGGACGGTCGCCGCGGGCACGGCCTGTGCGGCGGCGCTGGCCGCGCTGACCGCCGTACCGGCGGCGGCGCACGGCCCGGACGGCCGTACACCGCACTGGGAGCTCAAGGACAGCGGCGTCCCCGGGGCGCGCTTCCGGGGCCTCGCGGCCGTCAGCCGGGACACCGCCTGGGTGGCCGGCACCCAGGGCACCGTGCTGCGCACCACCGACGACGGGGCCAGCTGGCGAAACGTCTCGCCCGCCGGGGCCGCCGACCTCCAGTTCCGGGACGTCGAGGCCTTCGACGCGCGCCGGGCCGTGGTGCTGGCCATCGGCGAGGGCGAGGCGTCCCGGGTGTACCGGACCGAGGACGGCGGAGCGACCTGGACCGAGTCCTTCCGCAACACCGACGCCAAGGCCTTCTACGACTGCCTCACCTTCTTCGACCACCGCCACGGACTCGCCATGAGCGACCCGGTGGACGGCAGGTTCCGGATCCTGTCGACCGCCGACGGCGGCCGCTCCTGGAAGGTGCTGCCGAACAAGGGCATGCCCGCCGCGCTCGACGGCGAGGCGGGCTTCGCGGCGAGCGGGCAGTGCCTGGTGAGCTCGGGCCCGCGCGATGTCTGGCTGGCCACCGGAGGCGGCGCACGCGCGCGTGTCCTGCACTCCGGCGACCGGGGCCTGACCTGGACGGCCTCGGACACACCGATCCCGGGAGGTGCCTCCGCCAAGGGCGTCTTCGCCCTCGCCTTCCGCGACCGGGCGCACGGCCTCGCGGTCGGCGGCGACTACAACGCGGACCAGCCGTCCCCGCGCGCGGGTGCCCGCACGAGTGACGCCGGCCGCTCCTGGCAGCCCGCGGCCACCCCGCCGCCCGCCTACCGCTCCGGAGTCGCCTGGCTCCCGCACAGCCGCACCGCCGCCCTCGCGGTCGGCCCCACCGGCACCGACCTCACCACGGACGGCGGCAGGACCTGGCGGACCGTGGACACCGGCTCCTTCGACACCGTGGACTGCACGGTCGACGGCGGCTGCTGGGCCGCTGGCGAGAAGGGGCGGGTGGCCCGGCTGGAGCACTGACCGGCGGAAAGTGGGTACCCGGTCGCCGACGGCGAAAGGAGTGATCCCCCATGCCAGCTGGTTCGAACTCCAAGCGCGAGCGGCAGTACGAGCACATCAAGAAGAGCGCCGAGGACCGGGGCGAGAGCACCGGACGGGCCAAGGAGATCGCGGCCCGCACGGTCAACAAGGAACGCGCCCGCTCCGGTGAGTCCAGGACCGCGAGCCGCACCTCGACCCAGGACATGTCGTCCGGCAAGCGGGGCGGCCAGCGGTCCGGCAAGGGCTCCCAGGGCCCGACCTACGACCAGCTCTACGAGGAGGCCAAGCGCAAGGGCGTCAAGGGCCGTTCGGACATGAACAAGAGCCAGCTCCAGCGCGCCCTCGGCAACAAGAGCTGACCGTTCGGCCGGCCGTCTCATGATCGCGGGCCCGCGCCGCCACGCCGTACGCTCGTCCCCACCATGGAGACAGTGGACATCCCCGCGGGCTGGCCCGCGACCGAGGAGCAGGCCCGCGCGGTCCAGGACGAGTTGAGGGCGAGGACGGTCCTCGGCGAGCCCGGCCCGCCGCCCGGCACCGGGCTGGTCACCGGGGTCGACGTGGCCTACGACGACGAGCGGGACGTGGTCGCGGCGGCGGCCGTGGCGCTGGACGCGGCGACCCTGGAGGTCGTGGCGGAGGCGACGGCCGTGGGCCGGATCTCCTTCCCGTACGTCCCCGGCCTGCTCGCCTTCCGCGAGATCCCCACCGTCCTCGCCGCCCTCGACGCCCTGCCGTGCCCGCCCGGCCTCGTCGTCTGCGACGGCTACGGCCGCGCCCACCCCCGCCGCTTCGGCCTCGCGAGCCACCTCGGGGTCCTCACCGGCCTGCCGACGATCGGCGTCGCCAAGAACCCGTTCACCTTCTCCTACGACGATCCCGGCGCCCGGCGCGGCGCCTGGACGCCGCTGCTCGCGGGCGCGGAGGAGGTCGGCCGGGCCCTGCGCACCCGCGAGGCGGTGAAACCGGTCTTCGTCTCGGTCGGCCACCGCGTGAGCCTCGACAACGCCTGCGCCCACACCCTCGCGCTCACCCCGGCCTACCGGCTGCCCGAGACCACGCGCGCGGCGGACGCGCTGTGCCGGCGGGCGCTGCGGGAGGCGACGTCGCGTCAGGGGGCCTGAGGGCGTACTGAGTACGTCGTCTGAGTATCTGTACGGATGTGCGGGCCCCGGTGCGCTCGGCAGGCTGTCCCGCATGACGACGCACCGCATGACCACCCGTTCCCCCAAGCCCCTCGCCGACCCGAACCGGCCCGTGGAACGCGCCGTGACCGCCGCGCTGGTCCTGGGCGTGCTCGCCGGGCTCGGCTGGATCGCGGGGATGATCTACACGGTGGCGGGCTGGTCCTTCTGAGGCCCGCTCACCTGGCCGACGCCACCCGGAAGGTGATCCCGGCCCCTTGCAGCCGCTCGATCAGCGCGTCCCCCATCGCGACCGCCGTCGTGACCTGACCGGAGGTCTCCGGCAGGTCGTCGAAGGCCAGGGACAGCGCCGACTCGGCGAACATCTTCGCCGTCTCGCCGTATCCGGGATCGCCGCCCGCGACCTCGGTGAACACCCGCCGTCCGCCGCCCTCGCCGACGAACCGCACCGAGAACCAGCTCTTCGCCCGCTTCTCGGCGCTCGGCCCGTCACCCGGCTTGAGCCGTCCGGACAGCCACCGCCGTGCGGGCGGCACCTGGGCCGCCGCGAACAGCGCACCCACGGCGGCGACCCCGCCCACCGCCACCGGCAGCCGCCGTACGGCCGCGTACTGGCGGTAGCGGAAGTCGGGCCCGTAGCGCGCGAGGGCCTTCGCGGAGCGCCGGACGATCTGCGCGTCGATGGTCGGCAGCGGCAGGGCCCAGGCGCCGACCTCCTGGGCGTACCGCGGGGTGCCGGTCGGCGCGGTGGCCCGCCGGCCCACCAGGCGCGGTTCGTGCCGTCCGCGGTCCCGGGCGGCGGCGATCATCTGCCGGCCGCGCGCGAACTGGTTCAGCGCCGAGGCGAACGTCCCGCCCGAGAAGGTGGCGTCCACGCTCACGAACCCGTCGACGGTCAACGGCACGTTCTCCGGCAGCTGCCGCACGGTGAAGTACGCCCCCAGGTCGTAGGGGATCGAGTCGAACCCGGCCGCGTGCACCAGCCGGGCGCCCGTCTCCCGCGCGCGTGCGTCGTGCCGGACGTACATCAGGTCCACGAACTCCGGCTCGCCGCACAGGTCGAGATAGTCCGTCCCGGCGTCCGCGCAGGCGGCGACGAGTTCCTCGCCGTACGTCAGATAGGGGCCGACCGTAGTGGCCAGCACGCGCGTGTGCCCGGCGAGCGCGCGCAGCGAGTCCGGGTCCGTCACGTCGGCCGTGAGCACCCCGACGTCCGTGCCCGGCGGCAGCCGTTCGCGCAGTGCCCTGAGCTTGTCCGCGCTGCGGCCGGCGATCGCCCAGCGCAGGTCGTCGGGGCCGTGCGCGGCGAGGTGCTCCGCGGTGAGCGCTCCCGCGAAGCTCGTCGCCCCGAAGAGCACGATGTCGTAGGGACGGTCCGACCTTTTCAGCCTGCTCATGACACTCCTGATCCCGCCGCACGCGCCGTTGTCGGTGGCCGAGGCTAGCGTGAGGGGTGGTTCTGCTCGGCGGCTGGGTCGAGGAGAGCCACCGCTCCGGCGCGCCGACACGTGCGACGGTGCGGGTTCGGCGGCCGATGACCGGCCGATAATTGGCTAAGCGCTTGCTCGTTCAGGTCTTGTGTCCGCTGGGACGCGTTCATAGCATCACTGGTGTTACATCAGTTGTGTCACGCCGAGGGGGCTGGATGACGACGGCACCGACGCCCGGGCACGGCCCGCTCACCGGCGTGCGCGTGATCGAGCTGGCCGGTATCGGCCCCGGCCCCTTCGCCGCCATGCTCCTCGCCGACCTGGGCGCCGACGTCGTCCATGTCTCCCGCCCCGGCGGCACCGCCCTGTCCATCGACCCCGCCTACGACATCACCAACCGCAACAAGCGCTCGGTGGTCGTCGACCTCAAGGCGCCCGACGGCCCCGCGCGCGTGCTCGACCTCGCCGCCCGCGCGGACGTCCTCATCGAGGGCAACCGCCCCGGAGTCGCCGAGCGGCTCGGCGTCGGCCCCGAGGACTGCCACGCGCGCAACCCCGCCCTCGTCTACGGCCGGATGACCGGCTGGGGCCAGGACGGGCCGCTGGCCCAGCGGGCCGGGCACGACATCGCGTACATCGCCCTCACCGGCACCCTCGGCATGATCGGCGAACCGGGCCGTCCGCCGGCCGTCCCCGCCAACCTCCTCGGCGACTACGCGGGCGGCGCCCTGTACCTCGTCGTCGGCGTCCTCGCCGCCCTCCACCACGCGCGTGCGACCGGTACCGGCCAGGTCGTGGACGCCGCCATCGTCGACGGCACCTCCCACCTCGCCGCGATGCTCCACGGCATGACCGCCGCAGGCGGCTGGCAGGACCGGCGCGGCGCCAACCTCCTGGACGGCGGCTGCCCGTACTACGGCACCTACGAGACCGCCGACGGCGGATACATGGCGGTGGGCGCCCTGGAGCCGCAGTTCTACGACCTCTTCCTCGACCTGCTGGGCCTTGCGGACTTCGCGGACGCCCGCAAGGACTGGACCCGCTGGGGCGAACTGCGCGACGCGGTCGCCGCCCGCTTCCGCGGCCGTACGCGAGACGAGTGGGCGGCCGTCTTCGAGGGCACCGACGCGTGCGTGGCGCCCGTCCTGTCCCTGCGCGAGGCCCCGCACCACCCCCACCTCGCCGCCCGCGGCACCTTCACCGACCACGGCGGCATCACCCAGCCCGCCCCCGCGCCCCGCTTCTCCGTCACCCCGACGGCCGTACGCACCGGACCCGCCCGGCCCGGCGCCGACACCGCGGAGGTGGCACGCGACTGGGACGTACCGGACCTCGTGAAAGACCCCCGATGAAAGGCCCTGCATGAAGCGGCAGCTCTTCGCCCCCGAGCACGACGCGTTCCGCGAGACCGTGCGCGCCTTCCTGGCCAGGGAGGTCCTGCCGTACTACGCGCAGTGGGAGAAGGACGGCATCGTCTCCCGCGAGGCCTGGCGCGCGGCCGGCAAGCAGGGCCTGCTCGGGCTCGCCGTGCCCGAGGAGTTCGGGGGCGGCGGCACCCGCGACTTCCGCTACGCCACCGTCCTGGCCGAGGAGTTCACCCGCGCGGGCGCACCCGGACTCGCTCTCGGGCTGCACAACGACGTCATCGGGCCGTACCTCACCGGCCTCGCCACCGACGAGCAGAAGCGCCGCTGGCTGCCCGGCTTCTGCGACGGGTCCCTGATCACTGCCATCGCCATGACCGAGCCGGGCGCGGGCTCCGACCTCCAGGGCATCCGCACCCACGCCGAGGACCGGGGCGACCACTGGGTGCTCAACGGCTCCAAGACGTTCATCTCCAACGGCATCCTGGCCGACCTGGTGATCGTCGTCGCGAAGACCACCCCGGAGGGCGGCGCCCGCGGGCTCTCGCTGCTGGTCGTCGAGCGCGGCACGGCGGGCTTCGAGCGCGGCCGCAACCTCGACAAGATCGGCCAGAAGGCCCAGGACACCGCCGAACTGTTCTTCCACGACGTCCGCGTGCCCAGGGAGAACCTCCTCGGCGAGCTCCACGGCGCCTTCGGCCACCTGATGACCAATCTCGCCCAGGAGCGCCTGAGCATCGCCGTCGCCGCGATCGCCGCCGCCGAGCACCTCCTGGAGATCACCACCGAGTACGTCAAGGAGCGCGAGGCCTTCGGCCGGCCGCTCGCCACCAAGCAGCACGTCCGGTTCGAGATAGCCGAGATGGCCACCGAGTGCGCCGTCACCCGGACGTTCGTCGACCGCTGCGTCGAGGACCACGCAAACGGAGGGGACGGGGGACTGGACGCCGTCCACGCCTCCATGGCCAAGTGGTGGGCGACCGAGCTCCAGAAGCGGGTCGCCGACCGCTGCCTCCAACTGCACGGGGGCTACGGCTACATGAGCGAGTACCCGGTCGCCAAAGCCTTCACGGACGGCCGTGTCCAGACCATCTACGGCGGCACGACCGAGATCATGAAGGAGATCATCGGCCGTTCCCTGCTGGCATGAAGACCTTCTGCCCGGCTGACCCTCACCCTTGAAAGGCTTCCTCGTGAGCACCGAAGCGTACGTGTACGACGCGATCCGCACCCCGCGCGGCCGCGGCAAGGCGAACGGCGCCCTGCACGGCACCAAGCCCATCGACCTGGTCGTCGGACTCATCCACGAGATCCGCGCCCGCTTCCCCGGCCTGGACCCGGCGGCCGTCGACGACGTCGTCCTCGGCGTCGTCGGACCGGTCGGCGACCAGGGCTCCGACATCGCCCGGATCGCCGCGATCGCGGCCGGCCTGCCGGACACCGTCGCGGGCGTCCAGGAGAACCGCTTCTGTGCCTCCGGCCTCGAAGCCGTCAACATGGCCGCCGCCAAGGTGCGTTCGGGCTGGGAGGACCTGGTCCTCGCGGGCGGCGTCGAGTCGATGTCCCGGGTACCGATGGCCTCCGACGGCGGAGCCTGGTTCAACGACCCGATGACCAACCTGGCCGTCAACTTCGTGCCGCAGGGCATCGGCGCCGACCTCATCGCCACGATCGAGGGATTCTCGCGGCGTGACGTCGACGAATACGCCGCCCTGAGCCAGGAGCGTGCCGCCACGGCCTGGAAGGAGGGCCGCTTCGACCGCTCCGTCGTCCCGGTGAAGGACCGCGCGGGGCTGACCGTCCTCGACCACGACGAGCACCTGCGCCCCGGCACCACCGCCGACTCCCTGGCGGGCCTCAAGCCGTCCTTCGCGGACATCGGCGACCTCGGCGGCTTCGACGCCGTGGCGCTCCAGAAGTACCACTGGGTCGAGAAGATCGACCACGTCCACCACGCGGGCAACTCCTCCGGCATCGTGGACGGCGCCTCGCTCGTCGCGATCGGCTCCCAGGAGGTCGGCGAGCGCTACGGCCTGCGGCCCCGCGCGCGGATCGTCTCCGCGGCCGTCTCCGGCTCCGAGCCCACCATCATGCTGACCGGTCCCGCGCCCGCCACCCGCAAGGCCCTCGCCAAGGCCGGCCTGACCATCGACGACATCGACCTGGTCGAGATCAACGAGGCCTTCGCGGCGGTCGTCCTGCGCTTCGTCAAGGACATGGGCCTGTCGCTGGACAAGGTCAACGTCAACGGCGGCGCGATCGCGCTGGGCCACCCGCTCGGCGCCACCGGTGCCATGATCCTGGGCAGCCTGATCGACGAACTGGAGCGCCAGGACAAGCGATACGGCCTCGCGACGCTCTGTGTCGGCGGCGGCATGGGCATCGCCACCATCGTCGAGCGCATCTGACCCCCTCCCACGGATACGACGGATCACACGGAGCACTTCCACATGAGCACTCAGTCCACGACCATCCGCTGGGAACAGGACCGCACCGGCGTCGTCACCCTCGTCATCGACGACCCCAACCAGTCCGCCAACACCATGAACCAGGCGTTCCGCGACTCCCTCGCGGTGATCACCGACCGCCTGGAGGCCGAGAAGGACACCATCCGCGGTGTCATCATCACCTCCGCCAAGAAGACCTTCTTCGCGGGCGGCGACCTGCGCGACCTGATCCGGGTCACGCCCGAGACCGCGCAGGAGCTGTTCGACGGCGGCCTCGCGATCAAGCGCAACCTGCGCCGCATCGAGACCCTCGGCAAGCCGGTCGTCGCCGCCATCAACGGCGCTGCCCTGGGCGGCGGTTACGAGATCGCGCTCGCCTGCCACCACCGCATCGCCCTCGACGCGCCCGGCTCCAAGATCGGCTGCCCCGAGGTCACCCTCGGCCTGCTCCCCGGCGGCGGCGGAGTGGTCCGCACGGTCCGCCTGCTCGGCATCGCCGACGCCCTGCTCAAGGTCCTTCTCCAGGGCACCCAGTACGCCCCGCAGCGCGCCCTGCAGAACGGCCTGGTCGACGACGTGGCCACCACCCAGGACGAACTCCTCGCCAAGGCCCGCGCGTTCATCGAGGCCAACCCCGAGTCCCAGCAGCCCTGGGACAAGCCGGGCTACCGCATCCCCGGCGGCACCCCCGCGAACCCGAAGTTCGCCGCGAACCTGCCCGCCTTCCCGGCCAACCTCCGCAAGCAGACCAACGGCGCGCCCTACCCGGCCCCGCGCAACATCCTCGCGGCCGCCGTGGAGGGCGCCCAGGTCGACTTCGAGACCGCGCAGGTCATCGAGGCACGCTACTTCGTCGAGCTGGCGGCAGGGCAGACCTCCAAGAACATGATCCAGGCGTTCTTCTTCGACCTCCAGGCGGTGAACTCCGGCGCGAACCGCCCCAAGGGCGTCGAGCCCCGCCAGGTGCGCAAGGTGGCCGTGCTCGGCGCGGGCATGATGGGGGCGGGCATCGCCTACTCGTGCGCCCGCGCGGGGATGCAGGTCGTCCTCAAGGACGTGACACCGCAGGCGGCGGCCAAGGGCAAGGCCTACTCGGAGCAGCTCTGCGCGAAGGCGGTCTCCCGCGGCCGTACGACCCAGGAGAAGGCGCAGGCGCTCCTGTCCCGCATCACACCGACGGCCGACCCCCAGGACCTGGCCGGCTGCGACGCGGTCATCGAGGCGGTGTTCGAGGACTCGGCGCTCAAGCACAAGGTCTTCCAGGAGATCCAGCACATCGTCGAGCCGGACGCGCTGCTGTGCTCCAACACCTCGACGCTTCCCATCACCGCCCTCGCCGAAGGGGTGGAGCGCCAGAGCGACTTCATCGGCCTGCACTTCTTCTCGCCGGTCGACAAGATGCCGCTGGTCGAGATCATCAAGGGCGAGCGCACGGGGGAGGAGGCGCTGGCCCGCGCCTTCGACCTGGTCCGGCAGATCAAGAAGACGCCGATCGTCGTGAACGACTCGCGGGGCTTCTTCACCTCCCGCGTGATCGGCCACTTCCTCAACGAGGGCGTCGCGATGGTCGGTGAGGGCATCGAGCCCGCGTCGGTCGAACAGGCGGCGGCGCAGGCGGGCTACCCGGCGAAGGTCCTCTCCCTGATGGACGAGCTGACGCTGACGCTCCCGCGCAAGATCCGCAAGGAGACCCGGCAGGCGGTGGAGGAGGCGGGCGGCACCTGGACGCCCCACCCCGCGGAGGCGGTCATCGACCGCATGGTCGACGAGTTCGGCCGCACGGGTCGCAGCGGGGGCGGCGGCTTCTACGACTACGGCGACGACGGCAAGCGCGTCGCCCTCTGGCCGGGCCTGCGCGAGCACTTCACCCGCCCGGACGCGGAGATCCCCTTCCGGGACATGCAGGAACGCATGCTCTTCTCCGAAGCCCTGGACACGGTCAGGCTCCTGGAGGAGGGCGTCCTGACCTCGGTCGCCGACGCCAACATCGGCTCGATCTTCGGCATCGGCTTCCCGGGCTGGACCGGCGGCGTCCTCCAGTACATCAACGGCTACGACGGTGGCACCGGGGGAGGGGTCGGGCTGCCGGGCTTCGTGGCACGCGCGCGTGAGCTGGCGGACCGGTACGGGGACCGTTTCACGCCGCCGGCGCTGCTGGTCGAGAAGGCGGAGAAGGGGGAGCGATTCGGGGACGCCTGAGGTGGGTGGGTGAGTGCGGGTGCGTGGGGGCCGGCCGCGCAGTTCCCCGCGCCCCTTGGTGGGTGACCTGGCTCTTTGCTGAGCCGGGACGCTCCCCTTGCCCCCTCACCCCGCCTCCCCGACGCTGACGACCCAGCCGTCTCCATGAGGAGCCCATGGGTCACCGTCCCGCCCTCGCCGTCCTGGACATCCTCCGCGACGAGGGCGCGGACCACCTGAGGGACCTGGTGGCCGGCGCGAGCGACCTCACGGGCCCGCTGCTCGTCGACGTGCCCCTCAGGACCGGGCGGACTCACCGCGATCCGCCTCGGGCGGCGTCCACTCCCGCAGCTCCTCCTTCAGGGACCGCTGAAACGTCGTCAACAGGGCCTGCACGACCAGGGGTTCCATGTGCGCGGACAGCGACTTCACGTCCCGTGCGTCGCGCCGGGCCACCTCGCCGCGGAACAGCTCGGACAACTCGTGCGCCGCGGCCCGGGAGTGCTCGATGAGCACCTTCCGCGAGGCCAGGATCGCCTCCTGGGACAGCGGGACGTCCAGCAGCGCGACGCCCAGCCGGAGCAGGCCCAGATCGACCAGACAGGTCTCGCCGTCCCGCCGTACGACACCCATCGCGGCGAGCCGTTCCACGTCGTCGTCATCGAGCGCCCGGCCGGCCCGCCGCTGGAGCTCCTCGCGGGTCACCGGCTCCACGAGGTCGGGGGCCCAGGAGGCGACCACGGCCCGGTGGATCGCGAGGTCGTGGGCGCTCAGATCGGCCGGCAACTGCTGCGTGTACCGCTCGATCGCCGCCAGCGTCATCCCCTGATGCTGGAGCTCCTCGATCAGCGCCAGGCGGGCGAGGTGCTCCCGGCCGTAGTGACCGACCCGGCGCGGACCGATCACCGGCGGGGGCAGCAGCCCTCGCGTGCCGTAGAAGCGGACCGTGCGGACCGTGACCCCCGCCCGTGCGGCGAGCTCGTCGACGGTGAGGGCGGGCTCCTCGGCGGTGCGGGCCGGCTCCTCGGCGTCGTCCTCGGCGGCAGGGGTGGTGTCGGTCGTCATGTGCAGCAGTATCGCTGTCTCACCAATGCTGTGACATCCGCCACCGCTTGCGCAGGGGTTTCCCGGGCAGGCGACCCGTCGGCCTGTGCCTGCACCAGGAGGCACGGGCCGACGCACGTCCCAGGACCCGAGCGAGACCCGCCGGGGCGCACCAGAGAGTGGACCCACTGTGAGCAAGGACGCCGCGCAATCGGCGCAGGCCACCGCCGACCTTTCCCGCACCCGTGAGGCGCGGGTGCCCGCGGACGCGGGGGACGCCGGGTACAGCAAGGACCTCAAGTCCCGCCACGTCAACATGATCGCCATCGGCGGCGCGATCGGCACCGGCCTCTTCCTGGGCGCCGGAGGACGCCTGCACACCGCGGGACCGGGCCTCGCGCTCGCCTACCTGGTCTGCGGCGTCTTCGCCTTCTTCGTCGTGCGGGCCCTCGGCGAACTCGTCCTGTACCGCCCCTCCTCGGGGTCCTTCGTGTCGTACGCGCGTGAGTTCCTCGGCGAGAAGGGCGCCTACATCGCCGGCTGGATGTACTTCCTGAACTGGTCGACCACCGGCATCGCCGACATCACCGCGATCGCGCTCTACACGCACTACTGGAGCCTGTTCACCGACATCCCGCAGTGGACGCTCGCGCTCGTCGCCCTCGCGGTGGTGCTGGCCGTGAACCTGATCTCGGTGAGGATCTTCGGCGAGATGGAGTTCTGGTTCTCGATCATCAAGGTGGCCACGCTCGTGGGCTTCATGCTGATCGGCGTCTTCCTGCTCGCCACCCGGCACGAGGTGGGCGGGCGGACGCCCGGCGCGAGCGTGATCACCGAGAGCGGCGGTGTCCTGCCGCACGGCCTGATGCCGGTCGTCCTCGTCATGCAGGGGGTGATCTTCGCGTACGCCGCGCTGGAGCTGGTCGGTGTCGCGGCGGGCGAGACGGCGCACCCGGAGAAGGTCGTCCCGCGCGCGGTGAACTCGATCATGTGGCGGGTGGGCCTGTTCTACGTCGGCTCGGTCGTCCTCCTGGCCCTGCTGCTCCCGGGGTCGCTGTACTCGGCCGACGAGAGCCCCTTCG
Organism: Streptomyces sp. NPDC057253; assembly: GCF_042669125.1. Taxonomy (NCBI): domain Bacteria; kingdom Bacillati; phylum Actinomycetota; class Actinomycetes; order Kitasatosporales; family Streptomycetaceae; genus Streptomyces; species Streptomyces sp. NPDC057253. The sequence goes on from NZ_JBHUXV010000011.1 coordinate 50,287, forward strand.
TCACCGTCCTGTCCAAGGTCGGTGTCCCGGCGGCGGGCGACGTGATGAACCTGGTCGTCCTGACGGCGGCGATGTCGTCCCTGAACTCCGGGCTCTACTCCACGGGCCGCATCCTGCGCTCCATGGCGACGGCGGGCTCGGCACCGAGGTTCACGGCGAGGATGAACCGCAGCCAGGTGCCCTACGGCGGCATCCTGCTCACCTGCGCGGTGTGCGTGCTGGGCGTCGGCCTGAACTACCTGGTGCCGAGCCAGGCCTTCGAGATCGTGCTGAACATCGCCTCCCTCGGCGTCATCAGCACCTGGGTGATCATCATGGTCTGTCACCTGGTCTTCGTCCGGCGCGCCCGCGCGGGCCTCCTCACCCGCCCCACCTTCCGCCTCCCCTTCAGCCCGGTCACCGAGATCACCACGATCACCTTCCTCCTGGCCTGCCTGGCGATGATGTGGAACGACCCCGAGGTAGGCCGCAGGACCCTCCTCCTCATCCCCCTGATCGGCGCCCTCCTGAGCGCGGGCTGGTTCGGAGTACGCCACAGGGTGACGAACCCACCGGCCCCCGAACCGACCGACCCCGCGCTCTGACGGGCGCGTTGTCAGTGCCGCCCTCTACGGTGGCGTCATGGGGGAGATCGAGTACACCCGAGGAGACGCCGGTGGCCCGAGCCGGAGAGGACATCTCGACCTGCGGCAAGGGGGACGCGCTCTGAAGGGGCGCGGGGAACTGCGCGACCAGCCACAGCCGGCCCGCGGCCGCCCACTGACGTGAGGGCCCACGGCGGAGGCGGTCCCACTCAGCGGAGCGGCGTGCCACGGACAGGGTGCGGCTTGGCCGGAGGCAAATGGTCCCGCGTCGAGCCCCTGATCATCGAGCGGCTGGTGAAGCGAGGCATCGCGGTCACCGTCTACGACTACGGGGAGGACTGACTCCCACGGCGCCGGTGACGCCTTCGCCGCCTTCCGGGACACGCTCCCAGGTCCACACGAGTCACCTCTGAATCAGGAGGAATCGGGTACCCGAGCCAGGTGACGAAGACGCGGTGGATCAGCGTGCCGGTATTCCTGGTCCTGCTCGGACCGGTCCTCTCCGGCTGCGGCAGCGTCGGCGAGCGTCGGTCGGACGCCGAGAGCGCCGCCACCGGATTCGAACGGCTCCTGCGCGCCGACGACCCGGCAGGGATCTGCGGCGCGCTCGCTCCCGAAACCCGTGGCGAACTGGAGGCCTCCGAGAAGGAGAGCTGCGCCAAGGCGATCACCTCCCAGGACCTCCCCCTCGGCGGAACCCCCCACCGGGTGGACGTCCACGGCCGACAGGCCCGGGTCGTCCTCGACACGGACACCCTCTTCCTCTCCCTGTTCCCCGGCGGCTGGAAGGTCGTCGCCGCCGGTTGCACCCCGCAGCAGGGCCGGCCGTACCAGTGCACGATCAAGGGAGGCTGACGGCACATGCGGACCATGTTCACGCTCTGCCTGGTCGTCGTCCTCAGCGGCCTCGTCTACTTCACCGTCCTGGGGCTGATGCACCGATGACCCCCCGCACCCGCGCCTTCCTGCGCGACAACGGCCTCGGCCTGGCCTTCGGCATCGGATTCCTGCTGGCCCTCGCCGGCCAGGCCGTCGCGGGCTACGCGGAGTTCAACAACCAGCTCACCACCGAAGGACTCGCCCACGTCGGATTCGGCGAGTACCTCATGTCCTCCGACTTCGCCGTCGACGTGACGGAGAACTGGCAGTCGGAGTACCTCCAGTTCTTCCTCTACATCACCGCGACCGTCTGGCTCCTCCAGCGGGGCTCGCCCGAGTCGAAGGAGATGCACAAGGCCGGGCCGGAGTCCGACCGGGATCAGCGGGTCGGCCAGTACGCCCACCCGGACTCCCCGCGCTGGGCCCGCGTGGGCGGACTCCGGCAGGCCTTCTACTCCCGCTCCCTCGGCCTGGTCATGGGCACCATCTTCGCCCTGTCCTGGCTGGCCCAGTCGATCAGCGGGGTCGCCGCGTACAACGAGGAACAACTCCGGCAGCTCCAGGCCCCCATCAGCTGGGGCGGCTACATCGGCTCCGCCGACTTCTGGAGCCGCACCCTGCAGAACTGGCAGTCCGAACTCCTCGCCGTGGCCTCGATGGCCATCCTCTCCGTCTACCTCCGCCAGCGCGGCTCACCGGAGTCCAAACCGGTCGGAGCGCCCCACACCTCGACAGGCGTCGAAGGCTAGACCGCCCCGACCTCACGACCCCCGCTCAGTCGCTGTGCACCTCGTTCGTCGCGGCGATCTTCGCCCACGACTTCGGTGCCACGGGAGCCTGCGCCGCCCCCGCGATCGACGCCCCCCGAGCCGCCGGCGCCCCCGGCTTCGACGGCTGGAACAGCCAGGTGTCGAACAGCGCGGCCAGCGGCTGCCCCGACACCTCCTCGGCGTACGCCCGGAAGTCGTCCACCGACGCGTTGCCGTACGCGTGCCTCTGCGGCCACCCCTTCAGCACCGCGAAGAACGCCTCGTCGCCGATCTCGTTCCGCAGCGCCTGAAGGGCCAGCGCACCCCGGTCGTAGACCGCGATGTCGAACTGGTTCTCCGGCCCGGGGTCACCCGGCCGCACGGTCCAGAACGCGTCGTCGGCCGGGTGCGAGGCGTAGACGTAGTCGGCGAGTTCCTGTGCCGTGCCCTCGTCCTCGTGCTCGGACCACAGCCACTGCGCGTACCGCGCGAAGCCCTCGTTGATCCAGATGTCCTTCCAGCCGCGCACCGACACCAGGTCGCCGTACCACTGGTGGGCCAGCTCGTGCACGACCACGGAGGTGTTGGAGCCGTTCGCGAACTGGCGCGGGCTGTAGAAGGGCCGGGTCTGGGTCTCCAGCGCGTACCCGGTGTTCGTGTTCGGGACGTACCCGCCGAGCGCGTCGAAGGGATACGGCCCGAAGTAACCGCTCAGCCAGTCGGCGATCTCCCCGGTCCGCTCGACGCTGGCCCGCGCGGCACCTGAGTTGGCGCCGAGGTCCTTGCTGTAGGCGTTGACGATCGGGATCCCGCCGTCGGTCGTGCCGGTCGTGAGGTCGAAGCGGCCGACGGCCAGCGTCGCGAGATACGTGGCCTGCGGCTTGTCGGAGCGCCAGTTCCAGCGGGTCCAGCCGAGGCGTGAACTCGTCGACTGGAGGGTGCCGTTGGAGATGGCCTGGCTGCCGTCCGGCACCAGGACCGACACGTCGTAGGTGGCCTTGTCGAGCGGGTGGTCGTTGCTCGGGAACCACCACCAGGCCGCCTCGGGCTCGTTCGCCCCGACCCCGCCGTCCGCAGTGCGGTGCCAGCTGGTGAAGCCGTACGCCTGCTTCGACGAGGGCACTCCGCTGTACCGCACCACGACCGTGACCGAAGTGCCCTTGGCCAGCGGCGTCTTCGGCGTGATCTCGAGTTCGTGCTCGCCCGAAGTGGTGAAGGACGCCTTGGTGCCGTTGACCCGCACCTCGCTCACGTCGAGCAGGAAGTCCAGGTCGAAGCGGGACAGATCCTGTGTCGTGCGCGCGAGGAGGGTCGCCGTGCCCTCCAACTCGTCCGTGGCGGGCTGGTACTTGAGCCGCAGGTCGTAGTGGGAGACGTCGTATCCGCCGTTGCCGTAGTCCGGGTAGTAGGGGTCGCCGATGCCCGGTGCTCCGGGGGACGAGCTCGCCGCCGACGCCGGGATCGCCAGCATCAGGGAGGCCGCCGCGAGGGCGCCCGGTGCGATGAGTCTGCGGTGCACGAGAACTCCAAGTCGTGGGGGGACCAAGTCGGTTCGCAGCCTATTCACCACCTGTGAGCTGGATGTGTCCACGACCACCCCTGTCACACGATCGCCATTCGGCCGACATGGTCTCAAGGGGCCCTCTTTTGCACGGGAGTTGACCGCAGTACCGTCCGCGCATGTCGATAAGCACGCGCTTCACGATCTGGAGACCGCTCGCGACCGCCGCCGCGGCCACCGCCGCCCTGCTGGCGACCTTCCTCGCTCCCGCGACCGCCCAGGCACAGCCGGCGCCCCGCGAGAGCCAACCCGTCTACTCGTATGAGAACGCGGTCCGCGAGGCCGTCTGGGTGGACACCCGGCTCGACGGCGACGGGGACGGGAAGTCCGACCGCGTCGCCGTCGACATCGTGCGGCCCCGCGAACCCGCCCAGAAGGGCCGCAAGGTCCCGGTCATCATGGACGCCAGCCCGTACTACTCCTGCTGCGGGCGCGGCAACGAGAGCCAGCTGAAGACGTACGACGCGAACGGCGACGTCGTCCGGATGCCGCTGTTCTACGACAACTACTTCGTGCCCCGCGGCTACGCCTTCGTCGGTGTCGACCTGGCCGGAACCAACCGCTCCGACGGCTGTGTGGACGTCGGCGGCCGCTCCGACATCCAGTCCGCGAAGGCGGTGGTCGACTGGCTGAACGGACGGGCCACCGCCTACACGAGCCGCACGGGCACCCAGAAGACCAAGGCCGGCTGGACCAACGGCAGGACCGGCATGATCGGCAAGAGCTGGGACGGCACCATCGCCAACGGCGTTGCCGCCACTGGGGTCGAGGGCCTGAAGACCATCGTCCCGATCAGCGCCATCTCCACCTGGTACGACTACTACTTCTCCCAAGGCGCCCCGCTCTACGACTCCGGCCCCGACTGGCTCTCGAACTACGTGGACAGCCCCGACGCCCGCGCCAAGTGCGCCGCCGTGCAGCAGAAGCTCGTCGACCAGGCGCCCCGCACCGGCGACTGGACCCCGCTGTGGACCGAGCGCGACTACGTGAAGGACGCGCGGAAGGTCAAGGCCAGCGTCTTCCTCGTGCACGGCATGCAGGACCTCAACGTCCGCCTCCAGCACGTCGGTCCGTGGTGGGACGCCCTCGCGAAGAACGGCGTGGAGCGCAAGATCTGGCTCTCCCAGACCGGCCACGTCGACCCCTTCGACTTCCGCCGCGCGCAGTGGGTCGACACCCTGCACCGCTGGTTCGACCACGAACTCCTCGGCTACGACAACGGCATCGACCGCGAGCCCATGGCCGACATCGAGCGCCACCCCGACCAGTGGGTCACCTCCACGTCCTGGCCCCCGCGCGGCACGTCCACGGCCACCCTGCGCCCCGCCCGGGGCACTCAGCCGGGCGTGGGCAGCCTCGGCCTGACCAGGGCCAAGGGCACCGAGACCTTCACCGACGACCCGGCGCTGAGCGAGACCGACTGGGCCGCGCGGATCGACACCCCGACCCCCGACAAGGCGGGCTTCACCACCGGCACCCTCACCGGGGACCTCCGCCTGTCCGGCGCCTCGAAGGTGACCGTCACCGCGACCCCGACGACCTCGACGGCTCACCTCTCCGCCGTACTGGTGGACCTCGGCCCCGACACCATCCGCGACTACGCGGCGAGCGGGGAAGGCATCACCACCCTCACCGACCGCACCTGCTGGGGCCTGAGCACCACCGGTGACAGCGCCTGCTTCAAGCAGACGCAGGCCAGGACCACCGCCGTCGACTACACGGTGGTCAGCCGCGGCTGGGCCGACCTCGGCAACCACGCCTCGGACAAGCAGGGCGTTCCGCTCACCCCGGGCAAGGCCTACACCATCACCCTCGACCTCGGCGCCACGGACCACGTCGTCCCCGCGGGCCACCGGCTCGCCCTGATCGTCGCGGGCACCGACAAAGACCTCATCGACCCGCCGTCCACCAAGCCCACCCTGACGATCGACCTGGCCCGCACCTCGGCCCGCGTCCCGCTGGTCGGCGGCGCCGCCGCCTTCGCGCACGCGACGAAGGGCGCCGGGACCGCCGTAGCGGAAGAGGCCGGAGCGCTCGACGGGGTCCGGGCTCCGCGCACCGTCCACCGAGTCCCGGAGGGCGGATGACGGCGATCCGGACCGTCACCACCGCGGGCGCGGCGGCCCTGCTCGCCTCCCTGCTCGCCGCCCCGGCCCACGCGGCCGGGGCGGCCCCGCCCCGCACCGGCTTCGAGACCACGCAGGGCGCCCGCTGGACGAGCGAGGCCGAGGAGGGGGACTTCCTCGCCCGGGTCGACCGGAGCGACCGGGCCGTGCTCACCCGCATCGGTACGACCGAACAGGGCCGCCCCCTCCACCTCGTCCAGGTCGGCGCCCGCCACGACCCCAACAAGGTGCTCCTCGTGTGCAGCCAGCACGGCGACGAGCCCTCCGGCCGCGAGGCCTGTCTCAGCACGGTCCGCGACCTGGCGTACGCCGAGGACTCCCGGACCCGGCGCTTCCTGGACCGCACCACCGTGCTGGTCGTGCCCACCGCCAACCCGGACGGCCGGGCCGCCGACACCCGGGGCAACGGCGACGGCGTCGACATCAACCGCGACCACCTCGCCCTGGCCACCGCCGAGGCCCGCGCCCTGGCGACGGTCGTCCGGGACCGGCAACCGGACGTGATCTACGACCTGCACGAGTACTCGGCCACCCCGCGCTACTACGACAAGGACCTCTTCGACCTCTGGCCCCGCAACCTGAACACCGACCGGGCCGTCCACGACGAGGCCGAGACCCTGTCCCGGTCGTATGTACGACCGGCCGCCGCGCGAGCCGGGTACACGAGCGGCACGTACGGCATCTGGACCGACCCGCTCACCGGCGACCCGATCAGACAGGTCGCCGGAGACGGCCAGGAACGGATCCTGCGCAACATGTCCGGCGTCAAGCACGCGATCGGGCTGCTGATCGAGAGCAGGGTCGAGCCGCTCGCGGACACCGACCAGGCGAGCAACAACCGGCGCCGGGTGAACTCCCAACTGGCAGCTCTGAAGGGGCTGTTCGGATACACCGACAGCCGACGCGGCCGGATCGAGGCGGCCACCACCGAGGCCCGCCACCGGCCGGCCTCCGGCCCCGTGTACCTCGGCGGCGCCGACAACGACCCGCCCGAGCCCGCCGAGGTGATCCAGGACCCGCCCTGCGGCTACCGGCTCACCGAGGCCCAGTACACGGAGGTGAAGGACGAACTCGCCCTGCACGGGGTGCGGACGCAGGGCACCTACGTCCCGCTCCGCCAGCCTCTGCGCGCCCTCGTCCCGCTGCTCCTGGACGAACGCGCCCCCTACCACCTGACGGCCGGGGAGCCCGACACCGGTTGCTGATCGAGCACTGATCTGCGGCATCTGTGGTAGGTCCTGGGGAACTGTGTGAAAACCGGCGTAATCACCGCCCCAGGGGAAGGTGCCGCAGATGACTGAAGACCTGAAGAAGAGAGGTGGCCGGGAAGGTCCCCGGGGCGTTCTCGGCCACGAGACCGACCGGGTGGTGTTCGGCGTCACCGCCGTCATCACCCTGGCCTTCGTGATCTGGGGCTGGGCGGCCACGGACTCCCTGGAGGACGTCTCCACCAGCATGCTGGGCGGGCTGATCCACAACGGCGGCTGGGCCTTCATGCTGGCCGCCTCGTGCTTCGTGGTGTTCGCCCTGTGGCTAGCGATGAGCCGCTACGGCCGCATCCACCTGGGCGCCGAGGGCGAGGCACCCGAGTTCAGGACGGTGTCCTGGGTCGCGATGATGTTCAGCGCGGGCATGGGAATCGGCCTGATGTTCTACGGCGTCAGCGAGCCGCTCTCGCACTACACGACCCCGCCGCCGGGCACGAATCCCGCGAACTCCGGCGAACGCATGGAGACGGCGATGGCCACCACCCTCTTCCACTGGACCCTGCATCCGTGGGCGATCTACGCGGTGGTCGGACTCGGCATCGCCTACAGCACCTACCGCAAACGCCGGCGCCAGACCATCAGCGCCGTCTTCACCCCGCTCATCGGGGAGAGGCACGCCAACGGCGCCGTCGGCCGGGTGATCGACATCCTCGCCATCATCGCCACCGTCTTCGGCTCCGCCGCCTCCCTCGGCCTCGGCGCCCTCCAGATCGGCTCCGGCTTCCATGAGCTGAACTGGATGGACGACGTCAGCACCGGACTGCTCGTCGCCATCATCGCGGTGCTGACCCTGGCCTTCGTGCTGTCGGCGGTCTCCGGCATCGAGCGGGGCATCCAGTGGCTGTCCAACACCAACATGGTGCTGGCCCTGATCCTCGCGGTCTTCGTGTTCGTCGCGGGGCCCACGATCATCGTCCTCGACCTGCTGCCCACGTCGATCTTCTCCTACCTCGGCGATCTGCCCCAGCTGGCCGGGCGCACCGAGGCGAGCGGCGGCAAGGGGGTCGCGGACTGGCTCGGCAGCTGGACCGTCTTCTACTGGGCCTGGTGGATCTCCTGGACGCCCTTCGTGGGCATGTTCATCGCCCGCATCAGCCGCGGCCGCACCATCCGCCAGTTCGTCGGCGGGGTGATCCTGGTGCCCAGCACGGTTAGCCTGATCTGGTTCGCGATCTTCGGCGGCACGGCCATGAAGCTCAAGGAGGGCGGCGCGCTCGGCGGCGAGACCACCCCCGAGGGCCAACTCTTCGGAGTCCTCCAGGAGTTCCCCATCGCCACCGCCACCAGCCTGCTGGTGATGATCCTGGTCGGCATCTTCTTCGTGTCCGGCGCGGACGCCGCGTCCATCGTGATGGGCACGCTCTCCCAGAAGGGCGCCCTCGAACCCGGCCGTTTCGTCGTCGTGTTCTGGGGCGTGGTCACCGGAGCGGTCGCCGCCATCATGCTGCTCGTCGGCAGCGGCCAGGGCGACGCGCTCACCGGTCTGCAGAACCTCACCATCCTGGCCGCCGCGCCCTTCGTCCTCGTGATGATCGGCATGTGCGTCGCCCTCATGCGCGACCTGCGCCGGGACCCGGTCATCGTGCGCGGCGAGATGGGCTCCGAGGCCGTCGAACTCGCCGTGATCGAGGGCCACCGCAAGTACGACGGCGACTTCGGGATCCAGATCGGCCCCGGCCCCGGCACCGAGACGGAGGGCGACCCGCTGGGTCACGACCACGCCTGAGCGCCGCCCGCGCGCGTGGAGGAGGCGAGCCCGACCGCCTCCTCCGCGGGGCGCGTCCAGGCCCGCGCCACCCCCTCCCCCTTCGACCACGCGTACGCGGAAGACGCCGAGCCGCCGAGCCACGGGCCCAACTCCCCGCGCGAGCCGAGGGATCCGGACATCCGCCGTGAGCGGAATGACCCATGCCGTGCTCAGACCGCCCCAAAGGCGGGAATACTCACACCATGTCTGCCGCCTACGCGACCTTCGGCCTGGCACCGGCGATGCGTGCCGGTGGAGTCCTCGCCAACGGTGACTTCCAGGTGCACCGGGACTTCGTGGACTTCATCGTCGACGGCCGCCCGCTCCTCTTCCAGCTCTCCGACCTCGACGCCGTCTCCCCCCTCGCCTCCGACGTCCCGCCCGCGATCTTCACCGCCCAGGTCCGCAGCCTCCTCGGCGAGACGGACGCCCCGCTCCCGGGCGGCCGCTACGTCGTCTACGGCTGCCCCGAGTGCGAGGACCTCGCCTGCGGGGCCGTCACCGCCGTCATCGAGCGGGACGGCGACGACTTCATCTGGCGGGACTTCGCCTGGCAGACCGAGGAGGCCGTGGACCTCCATCTCAACGGCTACCACGGCATCGGCCCCTTCCGTTTCCAGGGCGCCGAGTACCGCGCGGCCCTGGACTCCCTGCTCCAGGAGGAGACCCATCCGGCCCGCCGCCGCGTCCTGCTCATCGGCGCCCGCGTCGCCGTCCTCGCCAAACTGGCCGCCGCCCTGCGCACCATCGGCATCGGCGCCGACATCACCCACGGCGTGGGCGGTGTCCCCGCCGACGAACTGCGTGGCTACGGCGCCGTCGTCTTCGGCCGTGCGGTCACCGAGGAGGAACGTGCCGCCGTACGCCGGTCCTTCGCCCGCGCGGGTGTCGAGGTGGCCTACGTCGACGGCCTCGCCCCGATCATCCCGCTGCTCGTGGCCCAGATAGAGCACGCCCTGGACCGCAGCCCCGTCGAACAGCGCCGCCTGACCCGCCTGGTCGCCGCCGACGGCGAGGCGGGCGTCGAGGTCACCTCGTCGTGCCGGGTCCGGCTGACGGCGTACCGCCTCGACCGCCTCTACCGCACCCACGCCCAGGAGGTCTTCGACGGCGTCCTGGAGGCGGGCCGGCACCGGATCGCCCTGGACGCCAAGGCGGTGAAGGGAGAGTCGTTCGTGGTGGCACGGACCTCGGGAAGCGTCCTGGTGGAGGCGATGGCCCGCTGAACGGGGGAGGCCGTGGCTCGCTGGAAGTGGAGCCGATGGCCCGCTGAATGTCCGGGGGCCGGCCGTCCCGTACGGCCATTAGGATCGGCGGTCTGATGACTGCCACCCTCGTCGCCAAGAACCTCGCCGCCGGCCACGGCGACCGCTCCCTGTTCAGCGGGCTCGACCTCGTCGTCGCGCCCGGAGATGTGATCGGCCTGGTCGGGGCCAACGGCGCGGGCAAGTCCACGCTGCTCAGGATGCTCGCGGGCCTGCTCGCACCGGAGGAGGGGGAGCTTCGGCTCTCCCCGCCGACGGCCACCGTCGGACACCTCCCGCAGGAGCCCGAGCGCCGACCGGGCGAGACCGTGCGGGAGTTCCTGGCCCGCCGCACCGGGGTCGCCGAGGCCCAGCGCGTGATGGACGACGCGACCCAGGCACTGGTCGACGGGGCCCCGGGCGCCGACGACGCCTACGCCACCAGCCTGGAGCGCTGGCTGGACCTGGGCGGCGCCGACCTCGACGAACGCGCCGAGGAGGTCGCGGACTCGCTCGGCCTCGCGGTCGACCTGGACCAGCCGATGACCTCCCTCTCGGGCGGCCAGGCGGCCCGCGCCGGCCTCGCCTCCCTCCTGCTCTCCCGCTACGACGTCTTCCTCCTCGACGAACCCACCAACGACCTCGACCTGGACGGTCTGGAGCGCCTGGAGCGGTTCGTGACGGGCCTCCGGGCCGGCACGGTCGTCGTCAGCCACGACCGCGAGTTCCTCACCCGCACGGTCACCAAGGTCCTCGAACTCGACCTGGCCCAGCAGCAGATCACCCTCTACGGCGGCGGTTACGAGGCGTACCTGGAGGAGCGCGAGGTCGCCCGCCGGCACGCCCGGGACGACTACGAGGAGTACGCCGACAAGCGGTCCGCCCTCCAGGACCGGGCACAGATGCAGCGCTCCTGGATGGACAAGGGCGTCAAGAACGCCCGCCGCAAGGCGAACAACGACAACGACAAGATCGGCCGCAAGTTCCGCAGCGAGGCCAGCGAGAAGCAGGCCGCGAAGGCCCGCCAGACCCAGCGCATGATCGAACGCCTCGACGTCGTCGAGGAACCGCGCAAGGAGTGGGAACTGCGCATGGAGATCGCGTCGGCCCCGCGCTCGGGAGCGGTGGTCGCGACGCTGCGGGACGCCGAGGTGCGCCAGGGCGACTTCCTGCTCGGCCCGGTGTCCCTCCAGATCGACTGGGCGGACCGGGTCGCGGTCACCGGCGCGAACGGCGCCGGCAAGTCGACCCTGCTCGGCGCCCTCCTGGGCCGCGTCCCCCTGACCGCCGGCCAGGCCTCCCTCGGCTCCGGCGTCCTGATCGGCGAGGTCGACCAGGCCCGCAAGCTGTTCCACGGCGAGGAGTCCCTCCTGGACGCCTTCTGCGCGGCCGTCCCCGACACCGAACCCGTGGAGGTCCGCACCCTCCTGGCCAAGTTCGGCCTGAAGTCCGAGCACGTGATGCGCTCGGCGGCGACGCTGTCACCGGGCGAGCGGACGAGGGCGGCGCTGGCTCTGCTCCAGGGCAGGGGCGTCAACCTCCTGGTCCTGGACGAGCCGACGAACCACCTGGACCTACCGGCGATCGAACAGCTGGAGTCGGCCCTGGACGCCTACGAGGGCACCCTGCTCCTGGTCACGCACGACCGCAGAATGCTGGACGCGGTGAGAGTGAACCGCCGCTTGGAGCTCTCATCAGGCAAGGTGACGGAAACCCCCTAGGGGCGCGGGGAACTGCGCGACCAGCCACAACGGACCGCGCAGTCCCCCACAACCGCTACCGCCCCTTTTTCTTGGACTCGAGCAACCCAGCCTTGCGCAGAGCGTCGGCCATCGCACTGTTGGCTGGAGCAGGCGCAGACCGCTGCTGCTGACGGGGTTGCTGCTGGCGCTGCTGAGGGGTCCGGGGCCGCCCACCCCGCTGCTGTCGCCGCTCCCCACCGGAGGACTTGGCCTCGGTCTCGTCATCAAGCCGCAGCGTCAACGAGATCCGCTTCCGCGGAATATCAACCTCCAGCACCTTCACCTTGACGATGTCCCCGGGCTTGACCACATCCCGAGGATCCTTGACGAACGTCTTCGACAACGCGGAGACATGCGCGAGCCCGTCCTGGTGGACACCCACGTCGATGAACGCCCCGAAGGCCGCCACGTTCGTCACGACCCCCTCCAGCACCATCCCGGCGACCAGGTCGGAGATCTTCTCGACGCCCTCCTTGAAGGTGGCCGTCTTGAAGGCGGGCCGAGGGTCACGCCCCGGCTTCTCCAGCTCCTTGAGGATGTCGGTCACCGTCGGCAGACCGAACGTCTCGTCGACGAAGTCCTGCGGCCGCAGCGAGCGCAGCACACCGGTGTTGCCGATGAGGGAGGCGACCTCCTGCCCCGCCGTCTTCACCATGCGCCGCACCACCGGGTAGGCCTCGGGGTGCACGCTGGAGGAGTCCAGCGGGTCGTCCCCGCCACGGATCCGCAGGAACCCCGCGCACTGCTCGTACGCCTTGGGACCCAGCCGGGCCACCTTCTTCAGCTCGGTGCGCGACTTGAACGGCCCGTTGGAGTCCCGGTGCGACACGATGTTCTCGGCGAGCCCAGAGGTGATCCCGGAGACCCGGGCGAGCAGGGGAGCGGACGCGGTGTTGACGTCGACCCCCACGCCGTTCACACAGTCCTCCACCACCGCGTCCAGCGAACGCGACAGCTTCACCTCGGACAGGTCGTGCTGGTACTGGCCGACTCCGATCGACTTCGGGTCGATCTTCACCAGCTCGGCGAGCGGGTCCTGGAGCCGGCGCGCGATGGAGACGGCTCCGCGCAGCGACACGTCCATGTCGGGCAGCTCCTGCGAGGCGAAGGCGGACGCCGAGTACACGGACGCGCCGGCCTCGGACACCATCACCTTGGTGAGCTTCAACTCCGGGTGCTTGGTGATCAGTTCACCGGCGAGCTTGTCGGTCTCCCGGGACGCCGTACCGTTGCCGATCGCGATCAGCTCGACCGCGTGCTCCTTGGCGAGGCGGGCCAGCTTGGCGATGGCCTCGTCCCACCGGTTGGCGGGGACGTGCGGATGGATGACGTCGGTGGCGACGACCTTGCCGGTCGCGTCGACCACGGCGACCTTCACGCCCGTACGGAAGCCGGGGTCCAGACCGAGCGTCGCGCGCGTGCCGGCCGGGGCGGCGAGCAGCAGGTCGCGGAGGTTGGCCGCGAACACGTTGACCGCCTCGTCCTCGGCGGCCGTGCGCAGCCGCAGCCTCAGGTCGATGCCGAGGTGCACGAGGATGCGGGTCCGCCAGGCCCAGCGGACGGTGTCCGTCAGCCACTTGTCGCCGGGACGGCCGCGGTCGGCGATGCCGAACTTCGAGGCGACGATCGCCTCGTACGAGGAGGGGCCGGGCTGCTCGGAAGGCTCCTCGGGCTCCAGGACGAGGTCGAGGACCTCCTCCTTCTCGCCGCGCAGCATGGCCAGGATCCGGTGCGAGGGAAGGTCGGTGAAGGGCTCGGCGAAGTCGAAGTAGTCGGCGAACTTGGCGCCCGCCTCCTCCTTGCCCTCCCGCACCTTGGCGGCCAGCCGGCCGCGCACCCACATGCGCTCGCGCAGCTCGCCGATCAGGTCGGCGTCCTCCGAGAACCGCTCGGTGAGGATCGCCCGGGCGCCGTCCAGCGCGGCCTGCGCGTCCGGTACTCCCTTGTCGGCGTCGACGAACGCGGCGGCCGCGGCGAGCGGTGCGACACCCGGGTCGCCCAGCAGGCCCTCGGCGAGCGGCTCCAGACCGGCCTCGCGGGCGATCTGCGCCTTGGTGCGGCGCTTGGGCTTGAACGGCAGGTAGATGTCCTCCAGGCGCGCCTTGGTCTCCGCGCCCCGGATCTGCGCCTCCAGCTCGTCGGTGAGCTTGCCCTGCTCACGCACCGAGTCGAGGATCGCGGTCCGCCGCTCCTCCAGCTCCCGCAGATAGCGCAGCCGCTCCTCGAGCGTGCGCAGCTGCGCGTCGTCGAGCATCTCGGTCGCTTCCTTGCGGTAGCGGGCGATGAAGGGAACCGTGGAACCGCCGTCGAGCAGTTCCACGGCCGCCTTGACCTGCCGCTCCTTTACGCCGAGCTCCTCGGCGATCCTGCCTTCGATGGACCCTGGGTGGGTGGACCCGCTGGACCCGGGTGTCGTCACGATCCCGTACCGCCTTCTCACTGAGGTTGCGCGGCAATTGTGGCAGGCGGCACCGACAGTCGGGGATCAGGGCGCGGTCATCCGGCCGTGGTCGTCAGGCCCTGCGGCTCCTCGTCGAGCCGGACGCACCGCCGAAGAGCCGGGCAAGGGCCCGGAAGGGCAGCGTCACGACGGTGGCGATGGCGCCACCGATCTGGCGCAGTACGTCTGCGATCGCGCGGAACATGTGCATCCCCTTTCCTCTCCCGGCCACCACGACCGGGAGAAGAACGGGTACCTCTCAGCCGCCCGGACAATCTTCGTCGCCCGGAAGCTCCCCGGATGCCCCGGCTGCCCTCGGCTGCCCCACGGAAGCTCAGCGCTTGCCGATCAGGTCCGCCGGATAGGCGCCCGCGGCCAGCGCGGTCCGCGCGAAGCCCACCGCGAGCTCCGTCAGCCGCCCCACGCCCTCCGCACCGAGGTGTGCGTAGGGGGCCCGGTCCAGCCGGTCCGTCTCCGCCTCGATCCCCTCGCGCAGCGCGACGCCCCGCTCCGTCAGTTCGCCGTCGGCGTCGAGCAGCCCGCGCGCCCGGAGCCGTCCCACCGCCGCGTCCCACTCCGCACGGCTCCACCCGCGCGTGGTGAACACCCAGGACGGCGTCATCCCCCGGCCCGTCGCGGTGTGGGTGACCAGGGCCTCCAGGCCGTCGAGCTCCGCGGCCGTCAGGGCGGCGAGATGCCCGTCGCCCCGGTGCTCGCGCAGCAGCGTCGCGGCGTGCCAGAACGCCAGGTGCGGCTCCTGGGGCACCGGCAGGTCGGCGTGCGCGGAGTACAGCGGGCGCGCGGCCCGCGAGCAGCCCTCGGCGGCACGCAGCGCGAGCCGCGCGGCCTCGGCCATCCCGTCGGACGTCAGGACCTCGTCGCCGAGCAGACGGCGCAGCGTCGCGTCGACGGCACGCGCGCGTGCCGCGAGGACGTCCTTCGGGGCGGCGGTCCGCCACACCGCGGGTACGTGCTCGGCCACCAGGTCGTGCTTGTAGTTGTAGAACGCCGCCGTCACCGCCCCGGCGCCGACCGCCCCCAGCGCGGCGGCCCGCACCGCGAAGTTGACGGCCCGCGGATGGGTCACGCCGATCGCGGCCAGCTCCCGTCCCAGGTCGGGGGAGAAGTAGTGCGCCGCGTGCAGCGAGTTGAGCGGGTTGTGACAGCGGCGACCGGCACGCGGCTCCAGGGCGGCAGTAGTCATGCCCCGCAGGTTACCGACCGCTTGGTATCCGCTCGACGGGGGAGTCGGGCATGGCGGGAAAGGTGGGAAACTCGTCATTGCCGCCATCGCGGCCGCCCCCAAGAATCGGAGGCATGGCCCCGCGAACCGTTCTCCTCGTCCTCTTCGACGGCGTACAGAGCCTCGACGTCACCGGCCCGCTGGAGGTCTTCGCCGGGGCCGAGCAGCAGACGCCGGGCACCTACCGCATCCGTACGGCCTCGCCGGACGGGGCTCCCGTGCGCACCTCCAGCGGCCTGACCGTCGTACCGGACGAAGCCCTCGCACAGGCCGGCACCCCGCACACCCTCCTCGTGCCCGGTGGGCAGGGCACCCGGCGGCCGGACGCGTACCTCGCCGACTGGCTGCGGGAGCACGGGCCGCGGGCCGAGCGCCTGGTCTCGGTGTGCACCGGCGCGATCCGGCTCGCCGAGGCGGGACTGCTGGACGGCCGCCGGGTCACGACCCACTGGGCCTACTGCGACAAGCTCGCCCGCGACCACCCGGCCGTCGAGGTGGACCCCGACCCCATCTACGTACGCGACGGACATGTCTCGACGTCCGCCGGCGTCACCTCGGGCATCGATCTCGCCCTCGCCCTGGTCGAGGAGGACCTGGGCCGGGACGCCGCCCTCACCATCGCCCGCCACCTGGTCGTCTTCCTGCGCAGACCCGGCAACCAGGCCCAGTTCAGCGCCCAGCTCGCCGCCCAGACCGCCCAGCGCGAGCCGCTGCGCGAGGTCCAGCGGTGGATCACCGAGCACCCCGCCGACGACCTGAGCGTGGAGAGCCTCGCCGCCCGGGCCCGGCTCTCGCCCCGCCACTTCGCCCGTGCCTTCCAGTCCGAGACCGGCATGACACCCGGCCGCTACGTCGACCGGGTCCGCCTCGAACACGCCCGCCGCCTCCTGGAGGACACCTCCGACGGCGTCGAGGAGATCTCCCGCGCCAGCGGCTACGGCACCCCCGAGGGCATGCGCCGCGCCTTCGTCAGGGCCCTGGGCACGGCCCCGTCCGAGTACCGCCGCCGCTTCCACCCGACCCCGGCCCACTGAAGGGACCCCCCGTGCAGATCGCCATCGTCCTCTACGACCGCTTCACCGCCCTGGACGCCGTAGGACCGTACGAGACCCTCGGCCGCCTCCCCGACGCGGAGACCGTGTTCGTCGCCGAGCGGACCGGCCCGGTGCGCACCGACACCGGTGTGCTCGCCATCACCGCGGACCGGACGCTCGCCGAGGTGCCGGACCCCGACATCGTGATCGTGCCGGGCGGCCCCGGGCAGACCCCGCAGATGGAGAACACGGCACTGCTCGACTGGCTGCGCGCCGCCGACGCCACCAGCACCTGGACGACGTCCGTGTGCACCGGCTCCCTCCTGCTGGCCGCCGCCGGGCTCCTCGAAGGCCGGCGGGCGACCTCCCACTGGCTGGCTCTGGACCACCTGGAGCGCTTCGGCGCCGAGCCCACGGGGGAGCGGGTCGTGTTCGACGGCAAGTACGTCACCGCCGCGGGCGTCTCCTCCGGGATCGACATGGGGCTGGCCCTGCTCGGCCGGATCGCGGGCGACGAACACGCCCAGGCCGTACAGCTGTTGACCGAGTACGACCCGCAGCCGCCCTACGACGCGGGCTCGCCGCGGAAGGCCCCTGCGCACCTCGTCGAGGAGTTCCGCGCCAAGAGCCGCTTCATCCTGACGTAGTCCAGGTGAAGCGCGGTGCCCTGCGCTCCAGGAACGCGGCGACCCCCTCCGCGGTGTCGCCGCTGTCCCACGCCTGCCCGGCCCAGTGCGCGTCCCGGTCCGTGTGCCCGTTGGCGAACTCCTTCGCCGCGGCCTGCGTCAACTGCGAACGGGAGGCCAGGATCCGGGTGAACTCCCCGACCCGCTTGGCGAGTGCACCCTCGGGAAGCACCTCGTCGACGAGACCGGTGCGCAGCGCCCGCTCGGTGTCGATCAACTCGCCCGAGAACAGCAGGTACTTGGCGGCGGCGGGCCCGACCAGCGAGACCAACCGCCGCGTGGAGGAGGCCGGGTAGACGATCCCGAGCTTCGCCGGGGTCACCCCGAACAGCGCGCCCTCCTCGGCGAACCGCAGATCGCACGCCGCCGCGAGCTGCGCCCCGCCGCCCACACAGTGCCCCCGGACGGCCGCCAGCGTGGGCTTGGGGAAGGCCGCCAGCGCCTCCTCGGCCCGCACCGCGAGCCCTTGCGCCTCCTCGGGCCCCTGACGCAGCGTGGAGATGTCGGCGCCCGCGCAGAACGTCCCGCCCTCCCCGGTCAGCACGAGCGCCCGCACCCCCGGATCGGCGGCCAGCGTGTCGAGCAGCGGCGGCAGCGCCCGCCACATCGCGGCCGTCATGGCGTTGCGCTTGGCCGGATGGTGGACCACGACGGTGGCGACCGAGTCGGTGACGGTGTGCAGCAGCTGCGGCTCGGGGTACTCCATGGGTCGGATGCTAGCCGTACCCCCCGACCGGACGATCACGACGGGGGCCGCAGCGCGAGGAGGCCCCGCATGGCAGTGAACAAGGCGGAGAACCCGGAGACGGCCAAACTGAGCCGGGAGTTCGGCTGGCTCGCGGCGCTCGGTGTGATCCTGGTGATCGCCGGACTCGTCGGGCTGGTCTACACCGGGGTGGCCACGCTCACCTCGATGATCCTGTTCGGCTGGCTCCTGCTGATCGGCGGCGTGGTCGGACTGCTGCACGCGGTCCAGGCCCGGGGCTCCAGCTTCTTCTGGCTCGGGGTCGTGGTCGCCGCCCTGAACATCGCGGCCGGTGTCGTGGTCATCGCCCGCCCGGAGGCGGCGGCCGCGGCGCTGACCATGTTCGCCGCGCTGCTCTTCCTGACCGGCGGGGTGTTCCGGCTGGTCGGCAGTCTGGTGGTGCGGGGACCGCAGTTCGGCTGGACGCTCGTGCAGGGCGCCTTCGGTCTGCTGCTGGGCATCCTGGTGCTGGCCTCCTGGCCGAGCAGCAGCAAGTACGTGATCGGCTGCTTCTTCTCGCTCGCCCTGCTCTTCGACGGCCTCGGGCTCATCGCCACCGGCTTCGGCGGACGAAAGATCGTCGGCATGGTCACCGAGCAGCGCGAGGCGGTCGTCAAGCCGACACCATCCGAATAGTTCCGCGCGGAATCGGTCAGGGGCACTCGATATGTGCTGACTTCTGTTCAGACATCCGGAGGGGGGCGGTGCCCTGCCAACACTCGACATGTGGTGACAATCGAGCGCAAGGGTGGCGACCGAAGAATGGACGACCATGGGCGCGGGTCAGGCCCACGCCCGACGGACAGCGGAGAAGATCCCCTCGAACCGGCCCCCCTCGACCGGGGCACACCGGACCCGCTGCCGTACGAGGGCGTGTGGCGGTTCACCGCCCCGGCCGTCGACGCGTCGGTCCCGCAGGCCCGGCACGCCGTGCGGGACCTGCTCCACCGCCAGGGCGTGCCCGTCTCGGAGGACCTCGTCCAGGGCCTCCTGCTGATCGTGTCCGAGCTGGTCACGAACGCCGTGCGGCATGCGGCTCTGCTCTCGCCGATGCTCGCCGTGGAGGTGGCCGTGGGCGCGGAGTGGGTGCGGGTGTCCGTGGAGGACAACCACCCCTACCGGCCGACCGCCCTGGAGGCCGCCCACAGCGAGACCGGGGGCCGGGGCCTGCTGCTGGTGCGCGAGATCACCCGGGAGGCGGGCGGCGCCTGCGACGTCGAGCACACGGCGGGCGGCGGCAAGGTGATCTGGGCCGCCCTGCCGCTCAAGACCGTGTCCGTGTCCTAGGGGCGACCGCGGTCACCAGCCCGCGGTCGGGCCCGTCAGCTCCCTGACCGCGGGTCGGGCCGCGTCCAGCACCGTCATGAACCACGACGAGAAGGGGTCCTTCGCGTGCCGCTCCGCGAGCTCCGCCGGGGTCACGAAGGCGGTCGCGCCGACCTCCTCGGCGTCCGGGTCGAGCGGCGATTGCACCAGGCCGACGAACAGGTGGTTGTACTCCTGCTCGACCAGACCGGAGTCGGGGTCCGGGTGGTTGTAGCGGACCGTGCCCGCCTCGGCCAGCAGCGACGGGGAGACGCCCAGCTCCTCGTACGTCCGCCGGGCCGCCGCCGCGAAGGGCGCCTCGCCGGGGTAGGGGTGGCCGCAGCAGGTGTTGGACCACACACCGGGGGAGTGGTACTTGCCCAGCGCCCGCTGCTGGAGCAGCAGCCGGCCCCGCTCGTCGAAGAGGAACACCGAGAAGGCGCGGTGCAGCTGTCCCGGCGGCTGGTGGGCGGCGAGCTTCTCCGCGGTGCCGATCGTCACACCGTGCTCGTCGACCAGTTCCAGCAGGATCGCGTTCGCGGCGCCGTTCGACGGAGTGTGCGTCGTGGTGGCAGGTGTGGTCGGCATACCCATCCTTCACATCGGTCTTCGCGCCCCAAGTGTGCCGCACGGATCCGGCACTCCCGGCAGTTGATCGTGCCCGGCGCGGCGGGCGGGGAACCGCCTGGGGCGGGGCTGTGGGGTGGAGGACGCAAAGGTGCGCCGGATCGCTGCATTCCGTCAGAACGGGCGTTTCATGCACCGTACACGTGTGTCAGTGGCACAGATGCGCCTCGTGCTCCGCGTGCCCGCCCGGCTCCAGCTGGAAGGTGCAGTGCTCCACGTCGAAGTGGTCCCCGAGGCAGCCCTGGAGTTCGTGCAGCATCTTCTCGTGGCCGATCGCGCTGAGCACCTCGGAGCTCACCACCACGTGCGCGGACAGCACCGGCATGCCCGAGGTGATCGTCCAGGCGTGCAGGTCGTGGACGTCCTCCACCCCGTCGAGAGCCAGGATGTGGGTCCGCACCTCCGTCATGTCGACGCCCCTGGGCGCCGACTCCAGCAGCACGTCGAGGGTCTCGCGCAGCAGCTTGAGGGTGCGCGGCACGATCATCAGGCCGATGACGAGCGAGGCGATCGGGTCGGCGGCCTGCCAGCCCGTGGTGAGGATCACCGTCGCCGAGATCAGCACCGCGAGCGAGCCCAGCGCGTCCGCGGCGACCTCCAGGAAGGCGCCGCGCACGTTCAGGCTCTCCTTCTGACCGCGCATGAGCAGGGTCAGCGAGATCATGTTGGCGACCAGACCGATCGCGCCGAACACGATGGTCAGCCCGCCCTCGGTCTCGGCCGGCGTGATGAACCGCTGGATCGCCTCGTACAGGACGTACCCGCCGACCACCAGCAGCAGCAGACAGTTCGCGAGGGCGGCCAGGATCTCCGCGCGGGCGTACCCGAAGGTGCGGTTGCCGGTGGCCGGGCGGTTCGCGAAGTGGATCGCGAGGAGGGCCATGCCGAGGCCCAGCGCGTCCGTGGCCATGTGCGCCGCGTCCGCGACCAGGGCGAGGGAGTCCGCGACGACACCGCCGACGATCTCGATCACCATGACGGTGAGCGTGATCGACAACGCCACCCGCAGCCTGCCGACGTACGCCGCGGTCGCCGTACCGCCGGCCGGGGCGTGCGAGTGCGTGTGCCCGTGATCGTGCCCTGCCCCCATGGCTGCCGCCTCCTACGCATCGGTGCGGAGCAGCCGGAGAAGCCGGTCCGCGATCACAGTGAACTACGGGCGGGGGGTATCGGGCAACGCGGCACTGAACACCGTTGTCATGTGCCCTGACCTGGGCAAACGATCCGCAGGTCAGGGCAGCCTCACCGGTGGTGCAGCTGCCAGCCCTGCCAGGCGGACTCGATCATCTCGCGTACCCCGCGCCGCGCGCTCCAGCCGAGCGTCTCGGCGGCCCGGGCGGCCGAGGCCACCGACACGGGGGCGTCGCCGGGGCGGCGCGGTTCCACGACGGCGGTCCTGCGGTCTCCGGTCACCTCGCCGATCACCGTGACCATCTCGCGCACGGAGACCCCCTCGCCGCGACCGATGTTGACCGTCAGATCACCGCTCAGGTCGCCCGCGGACAGCCGTCGGGCCGCCGCGAGGTGGGCCTCGGCGAGGTCGGCGACATGGATGTAGTCACGGATGCAGGTGCCGTCCGGGGTCGGGTAGTCGTCGCCGAAGATCCGCGGGGCCTCGTCGCGGGTGAGCCGGTCGAAGACCATCGGGACGATGTTGAAGACACCGGTGTCCGCCAGTTCTGGCGCGACCGCTCCGGCCACGTTGAAATAGCGCAGACAGACGGTGGAGATCCCGTGGGCCCGTCCGGCCGCCCGCACCAGCCACTCCCCGGTGAGCTTCGTCTCGCCGTACGGGTTCACGGGGGCGCAGGGCGTCTCCTCCGTGATCAGTCCCACAGCGGGGTTGCCGTAGACGGCCGCCGACGAGGAGAAGAGGAAGCGCTCGATCCCGGCTTCCGCGACCGCCTCCAGGAGCGTCGCGAGGCCGCCGACGTTCTCCTGGTAGTAGCGGGTGGGCTGCGCCACCGACTCCGCGACCTGCTTGCGCGCAGCGAGATGCACCACACCCGTCACCGCGTGCTCGGCCAGCACCCGCTTGAGCAGGCCGCCGTCCAGCGCGGAGCCGCGGACCAGCGGGACCTCGGCAGGGAGCCGCGCGGGCACCCCCGCCGAGAGGTCGTCCAGGACGAGCACCCGTTCCCCGGCCCCCGTCATGGCCCGCGCCACATGCGCCCCTATGTATCCGGCACCGCCGGTGATCAGCCACGTCATGGTCGTCCACCCTATGTCGACACCCTCGGGCCGCGTGATGTCCCGGATGTCCGCTCTGGGGGGCGCGGTTTGTGGGCGGGGGGCCGGATCACCGATGATGATCGCGGCAAAGGCCGGGGGAGGCGGTGTTGATCGGCCCGTTAACGGGCGGTGAACGCAGCCTTCTTGGCATCCGATAGCCTCTGCCGACATGCCGCCCGCCTGGTCCAGCCAAGGGGCGCCCCCATCGTGCACATGACCGGCGCCCGCGCGTCGGCACCCAGGGAGTGAGTTCGGTTGTCGACCGCCATCCTCACCGGTCAGCCGGTCCCCGGATCGTCGATCGAGGGTGATCTGCGGTCCCTCGGCTTCGACGTGCGGGTCGCCGTGGACGCCGCCGACGCCGAGCGGCTGGTCGCCGAATCACCCTGTGAGCAACGGGTCGCCCTGGTCGACGCCCGCTTCGTGGGCCATGTGCACGCGCTGCGCCTCGGCCTCACCGACCCCCGCTTCTCCCTCGCGGCCGTGCCCGGCGCCGTCACCGCGCAGCCCGACGGCCGCGTGACGCTCACCCGGGCGCTGGCCCGCGAGAACTCCGCCGGCGGCGGTACGGCGGTCGCCGTGGACAGCCTGCCCGACCGCATAGTCTCCGCGCTGGTCGAGGACGGCGCCGACGTGCACCGCCCCGAGCTCGGCAGCCTGGTCGCCGCCGTCCCCGCCGACCCCCAGGCCCGCAACGAGGCACGGCAGGCCGTCGCGGACGTCGACGACGAGGCCGTACGCCTGAAGTCGGCCGTGAAGTCCCGCGACGGGTTCTTCACCACGTACTTCATCAGCCCCTACTCCCGCTACATCGCGCGCTGGTGCGCCCGCCGGGGCCTCACCCCGAACCAGGTCACCACCGCCTCCCTGATCACCGCCCTGATCGCGGCGGCCTGCGCGGCCACGGGGACGCGCGGCGGGTTCATCGCGGCCGGTGTCCTGCTGATCGCCTCGTTCGTCCTGGACTGCACCGACGGCCAGCTCGCCCGCTACTCCCTCCAGTACTCCACGCTCGGCGCCTGGCTCGACGCCACTTTCGACCGGGCCAAGGAGTACGCCTACTACGCGGGCCTCGCGCTCGGCGCCGCCCGCGGCGGCGACGACGTCTGGGCCCTCGCGCTGGGCGCGATGATCCTCCAGACCTGCCGGCACGTCGTCGACTTCTCCTTCAACGAGGCGAACCACGACGCCACCGCCAACACCAGCCCCACGGCCGCACTTTCGGGCAAGCTCGACAGCGTCGGCTGGACGGTCTGGGTGCGGCGGATGATCGTCCTGCCGATCGGCGAACGCTGGGCGATGATCGCGGTCCTCACGGCGGTCACCACTCCCCGGATCACCTTCTACGTGCTGCTCATCGGCTGCGCGTTCGCGGCGACCTACACGACCGCGGGCCGGGTGCTGCGGTCGCTGACGCGCAAGGCGCAGCGGACGGACCGGGCGGCGGGGGCGCTGGCGGATCTGGCGGACAGCGGGCCCCTCGTCCAGGCGCTGGCGCGGATCCTCCGGGGGAACGGCCCGCACCTGGCGCCCCTGAGCGCAGCCGTGGGCGGCGGCCTGGTCGTCGCCGGAGCCTGGGTGTGGGGCTCGGGATGGTGGGTCGTGCTGATGGCCGGCACCTATGTCCTGCTCTCCGCGGAAGCCGTCTCCCGCCCCCTCAAGGGCGCCCTCGACTGGCTCGTCCCCCCGCTCTTCCGCGCCGCCGAGTACGGCACCGTCCTGATCCTCGCGGCCAAGGCGGACGTGAACGGAGCCCTTCCTGCGGCTTTCGGGCTGGTGGCGGCCGTCGCCTACCATCACTACGACACGGTGTACCGCATCCGCGGCAACGCCGGAGCGCCCCCGGCCTGGCTGGTGCGTGCCGTCGGGGGGCAGGAGGGGCGCACGCTCCTCGTCGCCGTTCTGGCCGCGGTGCTCACCGCTTCGCAGTTCACGGTCGCGCTCACGGTCCTGGCCGTGGCCGTCGCCCTGGTGGTGCTCGCCGAGAGCATCCGCTTCTGGGTGTCCGCAGGGGCACCCGCCGTACACGACGAAGGAGAACCCGCATGATCGGCCTCGTGCTGGCGGCCGGCGCCGGACGCCGACTGCGCCCCTACACCGACAGCCTGCCGAAGGCTCTGGTGCCGGTGGGCCCCGCGGGCATAGAGGGCGAACCCACGGTTCTCGACCTGACCCTCGCCAACTTCGCCGAGATCGGCCTGACCGAGGTCGCCGTCATCGTCGGCTACCGCAAGGAGGCCGTGTACGAGCGCAAGGCGGCCCTGGAGGCCAAGTACGGCCTCAAGCTGACCCTCATCGACAACGACAAGGCCGAGGAGTGGAACAACGCCTACTCCCTGTGGTGCGGCCGTGACGCCCTCAAGGACGGCGTGATCCTCGCCAACGGCGACACCGTCCACCCGGTCTCCGTGGAGAAGACGCTGCTCGCCGCGCGCGGTGAGGGCAGGCGGATCATCCTGGCCCTGGACACCGTGAAGTCCCTCGCGGACGAGGAGATGAAGGTCGTCGTCGACCCCGAGAAGGGCATGACGAGGATCACCAAGCTGATGGACCCCGCCGAGGCCACCGGCGAGTACATCGGCGTCACCCTCATCGAGGGCGACGCCGCCCCCGAACTGGCCGACGCGCTGAAGGCGGTCTGGGAGACCGACCCGCAGCAGTTCTACGAGCACGGCTACCAGGAGCTCGTGAACCGCGGCTTCCGGATCGACGTGGCGCCGATCGGCGACGTCCAGTGGGTGGAGATCGACAACCACGACGATCTCGCCCGCGGACGGGAGATCGCATGCCGGTACTGACCAGGCTGATTCCCTCGCCGGTCGTCGTGGACATCCGCCCGGGTGCCCTCGACGACCTGGCCGGGGTACTCGCCGACGAGCGCATCTCGCACTCGGGCAAGCTCGCCGTCGCCGTGAGCGGCGGTTCGGGCGCCCGGTTGCGTGCGCGGATCGAGCCCGCCCTGCCCGGCGCCACCTGGTACGAGGTCGGCGGTGGGACCATCGACGACGCGGTCCAACTGGCCACCGACATAAAGGCCGGCCACTTCGACGCCGTCGTGGGGCTCGGTGGCGGAAAGATCATCGACTGCGCCAAGTTCGCGGCGGCCCGCGTGGGCCTGCCCCTGGTCGCGGTCGCCACCAACCTCGCGCACGACGGCCTGTGTTCGCCGGTGGCCACCCTGGACAACGACGCCGGCCGCGGCTCGTACGGGGTGCCGAACCCGATCGCGGTGGTCATCGACCTCAACGTGATCCGTGAGGCCCCGGTGCGCTTCGTGCGCTCCGGCATCGGCGACGCCATCTCGAACATCTCGGCCGTCGCCGACTGGGAACTCGCCAACCGGGTCAACGGCGAGAAGATCGACGGTCTCGCCGCGGCGATGGCCCGTCAGGCCGGGGAAGCGGTGCTCAGGCACCCTGGCGGAGTCGGCGACGACGCTTTCCTCCAGGTCCTCGCCGAGGCGCTGGTCCTCACCGGCATCGCCATGTCGGTGTCCGGGGACTCCCGCCCGTCCTCCGGCGCCTGCCACGAGATCAACCACGCGTTCGACCTGCTCTACCCCAAGCGCGCCGCCGCCCATGGCGAGCAGTGCGGCCTGGGCGCGGCCTTCGCGATGTACGTGCGCGGAGCCCATGAGGAAGCGGCCTCCATGGCCCAGGTGCTGCGCCGGCACGGACTGCCGGTGCTGCCGGAGGAGATCGGCTTCACGCCCGCGGAGTTCGTCCGTGCCGTGGAGTTCGCTCCGGAGACCCGCCCGGGCCGCTACACCATCCTCGAACACCTCGACCTCAAGACCGACCAGATCAAGGACATCTACACCGACTATGTCAAGGCCATCGGTAGCTGAACTCCGTCCGGTCGTCCACCCCGTCGGGGTCAAGGACCGGCGCAGCGGTGAGCACTGGATGGGACGCCTCTACATGCGTGAGGTGTCCCTGCGGGTGGACCGCTACCTGGTGAACACCAGGGTCACGCCCAACCAGCTCACGTACCTGATGACCGTCTTCGGTGTCCTCGCGGCCCCGGCGCTGCTGGTGCCGGGGATCCCGGGGGCCGTGCTCGGCGTGGTCTGCGTCCAGATGTACCTGCTGCTGGACTGCGTCGACGGCGAGATCGCGCGCTGGAAGAAGCAGTACTCGCTGAGCGGCGTGTACCTGGACCGGGTCGGCGCCTACCTCACCGACGCCGCCGTCCTGGTCGGCTTCGGGCTGCGCGCCGCCGACCCGTTCGGCAGCGGCCGTATCGACTGGCTGTGGGCCTTCCTCGGCACGCTCGCCGCGCTCGGCGCGATCCTGATCAAGGCCGAGACCGACCTCGTGGGCGTGGCCCGGCACCAGACCGGCAAGCCGCCCGTGCAGGAGTCGGCCGCCGAGATGCGCTCCTCCGGCATGGCGCTGGCCCGCAAGGCCGCCTCCCTGCTCAAGTTCCACCGGCTGATCCTCGGTATCGAGGCGTCCCTGCTGATCCTGGTCCTCGCGATCGTCGACCAGGTGCGCGACGACCTGTTCTTCTCCCGGCTCGGCGTCGCCGTGCTGGCCGGCATCGCGATGCTCCAGACCCTGCTGCACCTCGTGTCGATCCTCGCCTCCAGCAGGCTGAAGTGAGCACCGGCGTGAAGGTCGGCGCGGTGATCATCACCATGGGCAACCGCCCCGAGGAGCTGCGGGCCCTGCTCGACTCGGTCGCCAAGCAGGACGGCGACCCCATCGAGGTGGTCGTGGTCGGCAACGGCTCACCCGTCCCGGACGTCCCCGAGGGCGTCCGCACGATCGAGCTGCCCGAGAACCTCGGCATCCCCGGCGGGCGCAACGTCGGCATCGAGGCCTTCGGGCCCAGCGGTCGAGATGTCGACATATTGCTCTTCCTCGACGACGACGGCCTCCTCCCCCACCACGACACCGCCGAACTGTGCCGCCAGGCGTTCACCGAGGACCCCCGGCTCGGCATCGTCAGCTTCCGCATCGCCGACCCCGACACCGGGGTCACCCAGCGCCGGCACGTCCCGCGGCTGCGCGCCTCCGATCCGATGCGCTCCTCCCGGGTCACCACCTTCCTCGGCGGCGCCAACGCCGTGCGCACCCAGGTCCTCGCCGAAGTCGGCGGCCTGCCGGAGGCATTCTTCTACGCCCACGAGGAAACCGACCTGGCATGGCGGGCCCTCGACGCGGGCTGGATGATCGACTACCGGTCCGACATGGTGCTGTACCACCCCACGACCGCGCCCTCGCGGCACGCGGTCTACCACCGCATGGTCGCCCGCAACCGCGTCTGGCTCGCCCGCCGCAACCTGCCCGCCCCGCTGGTCCCCGTCTACCTCGGCGTCTGGCTGCTGCTGACCCTGCTGCGCCGCCCCTCTCGGCCTGCGCTGAAGGCCTGGTTCGGCGGTTTCCGGGAAGGCTGGAGCACCCCGTGCGGTCCGCGCCGGCCCATGAAGTGGCGTACGGTGTGGCGGCTCACCCGACTGGGCCGCCCCCCTGTCATCTGACAAGCTCGTATCCGAGAGCAGCCGGGCCGCACCGCGGCCCCACGCTCATGCCCTGCCTCCACAGGCCGCGCATCTCGAAGACGAAAGTTACCCACCATTGAGTGAGACAACGCACGACGGCAAGGTCGCGACCGCCGCGCCCGTGTCGCCCGACCAGGGCCTCACGGCGGCGCAGCTCGCCGCGAAGTACGGACTGGCCGTGAGCGGCGCCCGGCCCTCGCTCGTGGACTACGTCCGCCAGCTCTGGGACCGGCGCCACTTCATCCTCGCGTTCTCGCGGGCGAAGCTGACCGCCCAGTACAGCCAGGCCAAGCTCGGCCAGCTGTGGCAGGTGGCGACCCCGCTGCTGAACGCCGGTGTGTACTTCGTCATCTTCGGCGTCATCCTCGACGCGAGCCGGGGGATGTCGAAGGACGTGTACATCCCGTTCCTGGTCACGGGTGTCTTCGTGTTCACCTTCACGCAGAGCTCGGTCATGGCGGGCGTGCGCGCCATCTCCGGCAACCTCGGCCTGGTCCGCGCGCTGCACTTCCCGCGCGCCTCCCTGCCGATCTCCTTCGCGCTCCAGCAGCTCCAGCAGCTGCTGTTCTCGATGCTCGTGCTGTTCGCGGTGGCGGTCGGCTTCGGGCACTACCCGGACCTGTCCTGGGCGCTGATCGTCCCGGTGCTGGCCCTTCAGTTCCTGTTCAACACCGGCCTCGCGCTGATCATGGCCCGCGCCGGCGCCAAGACCCCCGACCTGGCCCAGCTGATGCCGTTCGTGATGCGCACCTGGATGTACGCGTCCGGCGTGATGTTCTCCATCCCGATCATGCTGGCCGACAAGCCGCAGTGGGTCGCCACGGTCCTCCAGTGGAACCCCGCGGCCCTCTACATGGACCTGATGCGCTTCGCCCTGATCGACGACTACGGCGCCGAGAACCTGCCCGACCACGTCTGGGCTGCGGCGGGCGGCTGGGCGGCGCTCTTCGCGATCGGCGGCTTCGTGTACTTCTGGAAGGCGGAGGAAAGGTACGGCCGTGGCTGAGGACATCCGCGACGCGCAGCTGCCCATGATGACGGCGGACGCGCAGACGCCCACCGTCATCGCGGACGAGCTGCACATCGTCTACCGCGTCAACGGCGCCAAGACCGGCAAGGGCAGCGCGACCGCCGCGCTCAGCCGCATCCTCAAGCGAGGCTCCGACGACGCCGCGCGGGGTGTGCGCAAGGTGCACGCCGTGCGGGGCGTCTCCTTCGTCGCGTACAAGGGGGAGGCCATCGGTCTGATCGGCTCCAACGGCTCCGGCAAGTCGACCCTGCTGCGCGCCATCGCCGGTCTGCTGCCCGCCGAGAGCGGCCGCGTCTACACCCACGGCCAGCCCTCCCTGCTCGGCGTCAACGCGGCTCTGATGAACGACCTCACGGGTGAGCGGAACGTCATCCTGGGCGGTCTGGCCATGGGCATGTCCCGGGAGCAGATCAAGGAGCGCTACCAGGAGATCGTCGACTTCTCCGGGATCAACGAGAAGGGCGACTTCATCACCCTTCCGATGCGCACCTACTCCTCGGGCATGGCGGCCCGGCTGCGCTTCTCCATCGCCGCCGCCAAGGACCACGACGTCCTCATGATCGACGAGGCCCTGGCCACCGGTGACCGCAAGTTCCAGAAGCGCTCCGAGGAACGCATCCGGGAACTGCGCAAGGAGGCCGGCACGGTGTTTCTCGTCAGTCACAACAACAAGTCGATCCGTGACACCTGCGACCGCGTCCTGTGGCTGGAGCGCGGGGAGCTGCGCATGGACGGCCCGACCGAAGAGGTCATCAAGGAGTACGAGAAGTTCACGGGCAAGTAGTCCACCGCGCCCCGACGAAAAAGACCGCTCCGCTTGACCGGGCCCCGCCGGAACTGCTCCGGCGGGGCCCCGCGTCTGCAAAGGAAACGTCAACTTCCGCGGCCCTTAGGAATCTTGGGGCCAATCGGTGTGTTCTTGTGATGCGCAGGACACCCCGACGATCCCCGCCGCGTTGTACAACGTAAGCTGTACCGGTGCCCAATCGCGGCAAGTAGGGCGATAATGCGCGACACCCGCACAGGGACGCCGCGCGGACGGCCGGGCGGCGTGTCCGAAATAGTGTGTATTGGGTCCGCGGTGTAGAACGGGAGATGTGACGGCGATGGCTTCGGAAACTCCCCAGCTCAGCGCAGCACGTGCCGTCCCCGCCCCAGGCAGGCAGCGATGACGGAGACCGGCACGACGCGCCCCGGAGCGACGGAGCGCGGAACGCTCGACAAGGCCGCGGCGGAGAACTTCCCCGTGGCCCCCTTCTTCCTGCCCAAGGACTGGCGCGCCGACCTCATGGCGGTCTACGGCTTCGCGCGCCTCGTCGACGACATCGGTGACGGCGATCTCGCCCCCGGCGGCGCCGACGCCCGGCTGCTCGGCGTAGCACCGCAGGAGGCCGAGGACCGCCTGCTGCTCCTCGACGCCTTCGAGGCCGACCTGAACCGGGTCTTCGACGGCACCCCGCACCACCCCCTGCTGCGCCGCCTCCAGCCCACCGTCCGCCGCCGCGCACTGAGCCCCGAGCCCTTCCTCGGCCTGATCGCCGCCAACCGCCAGGACCAGCTCGTCACCCGCTACGAGACCTACGACGACCTGCTCGCCTACTGCGAGCTGTCCGCCAACCCCGTCGGCCGTCTCGTGCTCGCCGTCACCGGCACCTCGACCCCCGAGCGGGTCCGCCTCTCCGACGCGGTCTGCACGGCCCTCCAGATCGTCGAACACCTCCAGGACGTCGCCGAGGACCTCGGCCGCGACCGGATCTATCTGCCCGCCGCGGACATGAAGCGCTTTCATGTCCAGGAGGCGGATCTCGCCACGAAAAGCGCGGGCGCATCGGTGCGCGCTCTGGTTGCATACGAAGCGCAACGCGCCCGCGAACTCCTGAATGAAGGCGCCCCCCTGGTGGGTAGCGTCCACGGCAGACTGAAGCTGCTGCTCGCGGGGTTCGTGGCCGGGGGAAGGGCGGCGCTCCGCGCGATCGCCGCCGCAGAACACGACGTACTTCCCGGCCCGCCCAAGCCCGGCAAGCTCCAGCTGCTGCGCGAGGTGGGCGTCGCTCTGCGAGGAGAGGGGTGAATCGGACCGTGGAGTCACCACCGCACGTGTCCGCACCGGTACTCGCCGCCTACAGCTACTGCGAGGCAGTGACCGGACAGCAGGCGCGCAACTTCGCCTACGGCATCAGGCTGCTGCCGACGTCCAAGCGACGTGCGATGTCGGCGCTCTACGCGTTCTCCCGGCGCGTCGACGACATCGGCGACGGCGCGCTGGCGGACGACGTGAAGGCCGCGAGACTCGAGGACACCCGGGCGATGCTGACCCGGGTGCAGGAGGGTTCGGTCGACGAGGACGACACCGACCCGGTGGCCGTCGCCCTCGCCCACGCCGCCCGGACCTTCCCGATCCCGCTCGGCGGCCTCGACGAACTGATCGACGGCGTCCTGATGGACGTCCGCGGCGAGACCTACGAGACCTGGGACGACCTGAAGGTGTACTGCCGCTGTGTGGCGGGCGCCATCGGCCGGCTCTCGCTCGGCGTCTTCGGCACCGAACCCGGGGCGCGCGCCGCCGAACGCGCGCCGGAGTATGCCGACACGCTCGGGCTCGCCCTCCAGCTCACCAACATCCTCAGAGACGTCCGTGAGGACGCCGAGGGCGGCCGCACCTATCTGCCCGCCGACGACCTCGCGAAGTTCGGCTGCTCGGCCGGCTTCAAGGGGTCGCAACCACCCGAGGGAGCCGACTTCGCGGGCCTCGTGCACTTCGAAGTGCGTCGGGCCCGCGCTCTTTTCGCCGAGGGCTACCGGCTGCTCCCCATGCTGGACCGGCGCAGCGGCGCCTGTGTCGCCGCCATGGCCGGCATCTACCGCCGGCTGCTCGACCGCATCGAGCGCGACCCCGAGGCGGTGCTGCGCGGCCGGGTCTCGCTCCCCGGGCGCGAGAAGGCGTACGTCGCGGTCCGCGGCCTGTCGGGGCTGGACGCACGGCATGTGACGCGGCAGACCGTCAGGAGGCGCGCCTGATGGGCGAAGTGGACAATCCACTCCAAGGTGATGCCGCCGGAGAAAAGTGGCACGCAACCCTCCGCTCCGGGACGGCGTCCCTGACTGCAACGGTCGGCCGTGCACCCACCGAGCACCACGGCGGCCGCGCAGGGGAGGGTGTGCGATGACCGACGGGCATCAGTCCGGGCGGGACGCCGTCGTGATCGGCGGCGGGCTCGCCGGGATCACCGCCGCGCTCGCGCTCGCCGACGCCGGAGTGCGCGTCACCCTGCTCGAAGGACGGCCCCGCCTCGGCGGGCTCGCCTTCTCCTTCCAGCGCGGCGACCTGACCGTCGACAACGGCCAGCACGTCTACCTGCGGTGCTGCACCGCCTACCGCTGGTTCCTCGACCGCATCGAGGGGACGGCGCTGGCGCCCTTGCAGGATCGTCTCGACGTGCCCGTTCTCGACCTGGCCCGGCCCGCGGGCCGGCGGCTCGGCAGACTGCGGCGCGACGCACTGCCGGTGCCCCTGCACCTGGGGCGCAGTCTCGCGACCTACCCGCATCTCTCGCTCGCCGAGCGGGCCAGGGTGGGGCGTGCCGCGCTCGCGCTCAAGGGGCTCGACCTCGCCGATCCGAGCCTGGACGCACAGGACTTCGGCAGCTGGCTGACCGCGCACGGTCAGTCGGCGCGTGCCGTCGAGGCCCTGTGGGACCTGGTCGGGGTCGCCACCCTCAACGCGGTCGCGGGCGACGCCTCGCTGGGGCTCGCCGCGATGGTGTTCAAGACCGGTCTGCTGTCCGACCCGGGCGCGGCCGACATCGGCTGGGCGCGCGTCCCGCTGGGCGACCTGCATGACCGGCTCGCCCGCAAGGCGCTCGACTCCGCGGGCGTGCGTACCGAGGTCCGTACACGCGTCACCTCCATCTCTACTGACGAGAACGGCACTTGGAGCGTTCAGGTTCCCGGGGAGACACTCCGGGCGGACGCCGTGGTGCTGGCCGTCGCCCAGCACGAGGCCGCTGACCTGCTGCCTCAGGGCGCGCTGGACGCCCCGGAAAATCTCCGGGAGATCGGCACCGCGCCGATCCTCAACGTCCATGTCGTCTACGACCGCAAGGTGCTCGGCACACCCTTCTTCGCCGCCCTGGGCAGCCCCGTGCAGTGGGTCTTCGACCGCACCGACGCCTCCGGACTGCGCGCGGGCCAGTACCTCGCCCTGTCCCAGTCGGCCGCGCACCACGAGATCGACTCACCGGTGGCGGAACTGCGCGAGCGGTATCTGCCCGAGCTGGAGCGGCTGCTCCCGCTCGCGCGCGGCGCCGAGGTGCAGGACTTCTTCGTGACGAGGGAGCGCACGGCGACCTTCGCTCCCACCCCCGGTGTCGGACGGCTGCGGCCCGGCGCCCGTACGAAAGCCCCCGGCCTCTACCTGGCCGGTGCGTGGACCGCCACAGGGTGGCCCGCGACCATGGAGAGTGCGGTCCGCAGCGGTGTGAGTGCGGCGGACGCCGCGCTGAGCACCCTGGGCCGGCCCCGCCCCGCCCACCTCTTCGACGTCGAGGAGGCCGCGTGATGCTCGATCAGCACGGCGCGACCGGCCCCAGCACCTCCGGTACCGCAACAAGAGGAGAGACTGTGCCCACTGTGCCCCCTGCCGAGACGGCTGCTCGGAGGACCGCGGTGGACGTGACCGCGCTCCTGGAGCGCGGCCGGACCCTGGCCACACCGGTGCTGAGGGCGGCCGTCGACCGCCTGGCGCCCCCGATGGACACCGTGTCCGCCTACCACTTCGGCTGGATCGACGCCCAGGGCAACCCCGCGGACGGCGACGGCGGCAAGGCCGTGCGCCCCGCGCTCGCGGTGCTCTCGGCCGAGGTCACCGGTGCCGCGCCCGAGACCGGCATCCCGGGCGCGGTCGCCGTCGAACTGGTCCACAACTTCTCGCTCCTGCACGACGACCTGATGGACGGCGACGAACAGCGCCGCCACCGCGACACCGTCTGGAAGGTGCACGGCCCCGCCCAGGCCATCCTGGTCGGCGACGCCCTGTTCGCCCTCGCCAACGAGATCCTCCTGGAGCTCGGCACCGTCGAGGCGGGCCGCGCCACGCGCCGCCTCACCACCGCCACCCGCGCCCTCATCGACGGCCAGGCGCAGGACATCTCCTACGAGCACCGCGACCGCGTGAGCGTCGAGGAGTGCCTGGAGATGGAGGGCAACAAGACCGGCGCCCTGCTGGCCTGCGCCTCCTCCATCGGCGCGGTGCTCGGCGGGGCGGACGACCGCACCGCCGACACCCTGGAGAAGTACGGCTACCACCTCGGCCTCGCCTTCCAGGCCGTCGACGACCTCCTCGGCATCTGGGGCGACCCGGTCTCCACCGGCAAGCAGACCTGGAGCGATCTTCGCCAGCGCAAGAAGTCCCTGCCGGTGGTGGCCGCGCTCGCGGCGGGCGGTGCCGCCTCCGAGCGGCTCGGCGAGCTCCTCGCCGCCGACGCCAAGAGCAGCGACTTCGAGAACTTCTCCGAGGAGGAGTTCGCGGCCCGCGCCGCCCTCATCGAGGAGGCGGGCGGCCGCGAGTGGACGGCCGCGGAGGCACGCCGTCAGCACGCCGTCGCCATCGAGGCCCTCCACGCCGTCGACATGCCCGAGCGGGTCCGGGAGCAGTTCACGGCGCTGGCCGACTTCGTCGTCGTACGAAAGAGATGATCACTATCGGTCGAATAGCCCTCGCGTAGTCGCCGGCCGGTGCTGCGAGGAAAGGAAAGGCACCGGCCGACGGCGGACCCGCAGCAGAGCACCACATTGCACACTGCACGAAGGGGAAGCCATGACAGCGACGACCGACGGAAGCACCGGGGCCCTGCCGTCCCGCGCTGCCGCGGCCAGCGAAACCCGTCTCGACACCCCCGTGGCGGCCGGGGTACAAGAAGCCGCCGTACGGGCAGTCCAGCGCGCCACCGACCACCTGCTCGCCCGTCAGGATGCCCAGGGCTGGTGGAAGGGCGACCTGGAGACCAACGTCACCATGGACGCCGAGGACCTGCTGCTCCGGCAGTTCATCGGCATCCGCGACGAGGCGACCACCCGTGCCGCCGCCCAGTTCATCCGCGGAGAGCAGCGCGAGGACGGCACCTGGGCCAGCTTCTACGGCGGGCCCGGCGAACTCTCCACCACCATCGAGGCGTACGTCGCCCTCCGCCTGGACGGCGACGCGCCGGACGCCCCGCACATGGCCAAGGCGTCGGCCTGGATCCGCGCCCAGGGCGGTATCGCCGCCGCCCGGGTGTTCACCCGGATCTGGCTCGCCCTGTTCGGCTGGTGGAAGTGGGAGGACCTGCCCGAACTCCCGCCGGAGCTCATCTACTTCCCCAAGTGGTTCCCGCTCAACATCTACGACTTCGGGTGCTGGGCCCGCCAGACCATCGTCCCGCTGACGATCGTCTCGGCGAAGCGTCCGGTCCGGCCCGCGCCCTTCCCGCTCGACGAACTGCACACCGACCCCGCCGACCCGAACCCCGCCACACCCCTCGCCCCGGTGGCGAGTTGGGACGGCGCCTTCCAGCGCCTCGACAAGGCCCTGCACCAGCTGCGCAAGGTCGCCCCGCGCAGACTCCGCAGAGCCGCCATGAACTCCGCCGCTCGCTGGATCATCGAGCGGCAGGAGAACGACGGCTGCTGGGGCGGCATCCAGCCCCCGGCCGTGTACTCGGTGATCGCCCTGCACCTGCTCGGCTACGACCTCGAACACCCCGTCATGCGGGCCGGGTTGGAATCCCTGGACCGCTTCGCCATCTGGCGCGAGGACGGGGCCCGGATGATCGAGGCCTGCCAGTCCCCGGTGTGGGACACCTGCCTCGCCACCATCGCCCTCGTCGACGCGGGCGTACCCGCCGATCATCCGCAGCTCGTGAGGGCGGCGGACTGGATGCTGGGCGAGGAGATCGTGCGGCCCGGCGACTGGGCCGTCAAGCGTCCCCAACTCCCGCCGGGGGGCTGGGCGTTCGAGTTCCACAACGACAACTACCCCGACATCGACGACACCGCCGAGGTCGTCCTCGCCCTGCGCCGGGTCCGGCACCACGACCCCGAGCGGGTCGAGCGGGCCATCGGACGGGGGGTGCGCTGGAACCTCGGGATGCAGTCGAAGAACGGCGCCTGGGGCGCCTTCGACGTCGACAACACCAGTCCCTTCCCCAACCGGCTGCCCTTCTGCGACTTCGGCGAGGTCATCGACCCGCCGTCCGCCGACGTCACCGCCCACGTGGTGGAGATGCTGGCGGTCGAGGGGCTCTCCCACGACCCGCGCACCCGGCGCGGCATCGACTGGCTGCTCGCCGAACAGGAGGCGGACGGCTCGTGGTTCGGGCGCTGGGGCGTCAACTACGTCTACGGCACGGGGTCCGTGGTGCCCGCGCTGACCGCCGCCGGACTGCCCTCCTCGCACCCGGCGATCCGCCGGGCCGTCGCCTGGCTGGAGAAGGTGCAGAACGACGACGGCGGCTGGGGCGAGGACCTGCGCTCCTACAAGTACGTCAAGGAGTGGAGCGGCCGCGGCGCCTCCACCGCCTCCCAGACGGCCTGGGCGCTGATGGCGCTGCTGGCGGCGGGGGAGAGGGACTCCAAGGCCGTCGAGCGCGGCATCGAGTGGCTCGCGAGCACCCAGCGCGAGGACGGCTCCTGGGACGAGCCCTACTTCACCGGAACCGGCTTCCCCTGGGACTTCTCCATCAACTACCACCTCTACCGGCAGGTCTTCCCGCTCACCGCGCTGGGCCGTTACGTCCATGGAGAACCGTTCTCCCGGACCGAGGCACTCTGATGAGCACCGAGCCCGCCACCGCCCCGCTGCTGATCGCCTGCGCGCTCGGCATCGAGCACCTCGCCCTGCGCACGGGCGAGCGCGGCGGGGCCGGCGGGCGCGGCGGAGCGGGCGGCCGAGGTGGGGCGGGTGGCCCGGTCACCGTGCTCCGGACCGGGATGGGCCCCAGGGCGGCCGAGCGTGCCGTCACCGAGGCCCTGGCGAACCCCGCGCTCGACGGGGCCGCCGTCCTGGCCACCGGCTTCTGCGCGGGCCTCGCCCCCGGGATGCACCCCGGCGATCTGGTCGTCGCCGAGGAGACCCGGGATCCGGACGGAACCGTTCCCTGTGTGGAGACCGACCTACTCGTCAAGGAGCTGGTTCGGGCCGTACCGGGACGTACCGTGCATACCGGACCCCTCACCGGCTCCGATCACGTCGTCCGTGGTCACGAGCGGTCGGATCTGCTCGCGACCGGCGCGATCGCGGTCGACATGGAGTCCGCGGCCACGCTGCTGAGCGCCGTGCGCGCGGGCGAGCGCCCGGTTGCGGCCGTCCGGGTGGTCGTGGACGCTCCACAACATGAACTCGTCCGGATCGGCACGGTACGCGGTGGAATATCGGCCTTCCGCGTCCTTCGTTCCGTTCTTCCCGCTTTCTATGAATGGCACCGTTCCTTGCTGCTCCCCAGGAGGTGAGCCAGATGGCCATGCCGCTGCGTCAGTCCATCAAGGTCGCTACATACTTGGCCGAACAGAAGCTCCGCAAGCGGGACAAGTTCCCGCTGATCGTGGAGCTGGAACCTCTCTTCGCATGCAACCTGAAGTGCGAGGGCTGCGGCAAGATCCAGCATCCGGCGGGCGTGCTCAAGCAGCGCATGCCGGTGGCGCAGGCCGTCGGGGCGGTGTTGGAGTCCGGTGCGCCGATGGTCTCCATCGCCGGCGGCGAGCCGCTGATGCACCCGCAGATCGACGAGATCGTGCGGCAGCTGGTGGCGAAGAAGAAGTACGTCTTCCTCTGCACCAACGCCATGCTGCTGCGCAAGAAGATGGACAAGTTCACGCCCTCCCCCTACTTCGCCTTCGCGGTGCACATCGACGGGCTGCGCGAGCGGCACGACGAGTCCGTGGCGAAGGAGGGCGTGTTCGACGAGGCGGTGGAGGCGATCAAGGAGGCCAAGAAGCGCGGCTTCCGGGTCACCACCAACTCGACTTTCTTCAACACCGACACCCCGCAGACCATCATCGAGGTGCTCAACTTCCTCAACGACGACCTCAAGGTCGACGAGATGATGATCTCGCCCGCCTACGCCTACGAGAAGGCGCCCGACCAGGAGCACTTCCTGGGCGTGGAGCAGACCCGTGAGCTGTTCAAGAAGGCCTTCGCGGGGGGCAACCGCAGGAAGTGGCGGCTCAACCACTCCCCGCTCTTCCTGGACTTCCTGGAGGGCAAGGTCGACTTCCCGTGCACGGCCTGGGCGATCCCGAACTACTCCCTGTTCGGCTGGCAGCGGCCCTGCTACCTGATGAGCGACGGGTACGTGCCGACGTACCGCGAACTCATCGAGGAGACCGACTGGGACAAGTACGGCCGCGGCAAGGACCCGCGCTGCGCCAACTGCATGGCGCACTGCGGCTACGAGCCCACCGCCGTCCTCGCCACCATGGGCTCGCTCAAGGAGTCGCTGCGGGCCATGCGCGAGACCGTCTCCGGAAACCGCGAGTAGTGCCATGACCGCCATTCCCTTGGGCGTCCCCGAGGTACCGGTCCGGCCGATCGCCGAGCGGCGCGTGTCGCGGCAGATCATGGTCGGGCCGGTGGCGGTCGGGGGCGGGGCCCCGGTGTCGGTGCAGTCGATGACGACGACCCGTACGTCCGACATCGGCGCCACGCTCCAGCAGATCGCCGAGCTCACGGCGTCCGGCTGCCAGATCGTCCGCGTCGCCTGTCCCACGCAGGACGACGCGGACGCCCTCGCGACGATCGCCCGCAAGTCGCAGATCCCGGTGATCGCGGACATCCACTTCCAGCCCAAGTACGTGTTCGCGGCGATCGAGGCCGGCTGCGCGGCCGTACGCGTCAATCCCGGCAACATCAAGCAGTTCGACGACAAGGTGAAGGAGATCGCGCGGGCCGCGAAGGACCACGGCACGCCGATCCGGATCGGGGTGAACGCCGGGTCGCTGGACCGGCGGCTGCTCCAGAAGTACGGCAGGGCGACCCCTGAGGCCCTGGTGGAGAGCGCGCTGTGGGAGGCGTCGCTCTTCGAGGAGCACGGGTTCCGGGACATCAAGATCTCGGTGAAGCACAACGACCCGGTGGTGATGGTCAGCGCCTACCAGCAGCTGGCCGAGCAGTGCGACTACCCGCTGCACCTGGGCGTCACGGAGGCCGGTCCCGCGTTCCAGGGGACGATCAAGTCGGCGGTGGCCTTCGGGGCGCTCCTCAGCAGGGGCATCGGCGACACCATCCGGGTCTCGCTGTCCGCCCCGCCCGCCGAGGAGGTCAAGGTCGGCATCCAGATCCTGGAGTCGCTGAACCTGCGGCAACGGCGGCTGGAGATCGTCTCGTGTCCGTCCTGCGGGCGCGCCCAGGTCGACGTCTACAAGCTGGCCGACGAGGTCACGGCGGGCCTTACGGGCATGGAAGTGCCCCTGCGGGTCGCGGTGATGGGGTGTGTGGTCAACGGTCCCGGCGAGGCGCGGGAGGCCGACCTCGGGGTCGCCTCCGGCAATGGCAAGGGGCAGATCTTCGTGAAGGGCGAGGTCATCAAGACCGTCCCCGAGTCGAAGATCGTGGAGACCCTCATCGAGGAGGCGATGAAGATCGCCGAACAGATGGAGAAGGACGGCGTCGCGTCGGGGGAGCCGGCCGTCACCGTGAGTTGAACAGCACGGACCGAAGGGGGCCCGAGCGTGACCATTCTGGAGAACATCCGGGGACCACGCGACCTGAAGGCGCTGTCCGAATCGGATCTCGGTGAACTGTCCGAGGAAATCAGGGACTTCCTGGTGCACGCGGTGGCCAGGACCGGCGGACACCTCGGGCCCAACCTGGGGGTGGTGGAACTCTCCATCGCGCTCCACCGGGTCTTCGAGTCACCCGCCGACCGCATCGTGTGGGACACCGGCCATCAGAGCTATGTGCACAAGATCCTGACAGGGCGTCAGGACTTCTCGAAGCTGCGTTCCAAGGGCGGCCTGTCCGGCTACCCCTCGCGCGCCGAGTCCGAGCACGACATCGTCGAGAACAGCCACGCCTCCACCGCGCTCGGCTGGGCCGACGGGCTCGCCAAGGCCCGCCAGGTGCAGGGGGAGACGGGGCATGTCGTCGCGGTCATCGGCGACGGCGCGCTCACCGGCGGCATGGCCTGGGAGGCGCTCAACAACATCGCGGCCGCCAAGGACCGGCCGCTGATCATCGTCGTCAACGACAACGAGCGGTCGTACTCGCCGACCATCGGCGGCCTCGCCAACCACCTGGCCACCCTGCGCACGACCGACGGCTACGAGAAGGTGCTGGCCTGGGGCAAGGACGTACTCCTGAAGACCCCGGTGGTCGGCAACACCATCTACGAGTCCCTGCACGGCGCGAAGAAGGGGTTCAAGGACGCCTTCGCGCCGCAGGGCATGTTCGAGGACCTCGGGCTGAAGTACGTCGGCCCGATAGACGGACACGACATCGGGGCCGTCGAGTCGGCGCTCAGGCGGGCGAAACGGTTCCACGGGCCGGTGCTCGTGCACTGCCTGACGGAGAAGGGACGCGGCTACGAGCCCGCCCTCGCGCACGAGGAGGACCACTTCCACACCGTCGGTGTGATGGACCCCCTCACCTGCGAGCCGCTCGCCCCCTCCAACGGGCCGTCCTGGACCTCGGTGTTCGGCGACGAGATCGTGGCGATCGGGGAGGAGCGCGAGGACGTCGTGGCGATCACGGCGGCCATGCTGCACCCGGTCGGGCTCGGGAAGTTCGCCGCCCGGTTCCCGGACCGGGTGTGGGACGTCGGGATCGCCGAGCAGCACGCGGCGGTCTCCGCGGCCGGCCTCGCGACGGGCGGGCTGCACCCGGTCGTCGCCGTCTACGCCACCTTCCTGAACCGTGCCTTCGACCAGCTCCTCATGGATGTCGCCCTGCACCGCTGCGGGGTCACGTTCGTGCTGGACCGGGCCGGGGTCACGGGGGTCGACGGGGCCTCGCACAACGGCATGTGGGACATGTCGATCCTCCAGGTCGTGCCCGGTCTGAGGATCGCCGCGCCCCGGGACGCCGACCAACTCCGGGCGCAGCTGCGGGAGGCGGTCGCCGTGGACGACGCGCCGACGCTGGTGCGGTTCCCGAAGGAGTCGGTGGGACCGGCGGTGCCGGCCGTCGACCGGGTGGGCGGACTGGACGTCCTGCACCGTTCCTCGGACGTACCGGACGTCCTGCTGGTCGCCGTCGGTGTCATGGCGCCCGTCTGCCTCCAGGCCGCCGAGCTGCTGGCGGCCCGCGGCATCAACTGCACGGTCGTGGACCCCCGTTGGGTCAAACCCGTCGACCCGGCGCTGCCCGGCCTCGCCGCCGAGCACCGGCTGGTGGCCGTCGTCGAGGACAACAGCCGGGCCGCCGGGGTGGGCGCCGCGGTCGCGCTGGCCCTCGGGGACGCCGAAGTCGATGTGCCGGTGCGGCGGTTCGGGATCCCCGAGCAGTTCCTCGCGCACGCCAAGCGGGGCGAGGTGCTCGCCGACATCGGTCTGACGCCGGTCGAGGTGGCGGGGCGGATCAGCGCGAGCCTGGCCGTCAAGGAACAGGCCGAAGCCAAGGAGAAAGCTGAATGAGCACGGAGTTCGACCTCGGCAGACTCCTGGCCGAGCGCGGAGCCGAGCGGTACGAGCTGCACGGGAAGTACCTGAACCACCAGCTCCCGCGCATGCTGCACACCATCGGCTTCGACAAGGTCTACGAGCGCGGTGAGGGCGCCTACTTCTGGGACGCGGACGGCAACGACTACCTGGACATGCTCGCCGGGTTCGGGGTGATGGGCCTGGGGCGCCACCACCCCGTCGTCCGCAAGGCCCTGCACGACGTCCTCGACGCCCAGCTCGCCGACCTCACCCGCTTCGACTGCCAGCCGCTGCCCGGGCTGCTGGCCGAGAAGCTCCTCGCGCACAGCCCGCACCTGGACCGGGTGTTCTTCGGCAACAGCGGCACCGAGGCGGTGGAGACCGCGCTCAAGTTCGCCCGGTACGCCACCGGCAAGCCCCGGGTCCTGTACTGCGACCACGCCTTCCACGGACTGACCACCGGGTCGCTGTCGGTCAACGGCGAGGCCGGCTTCCGGGACGGCTTCGCGCCCCTGCTGCCCGACACGGCCGTGCCCCTCGGGGACCTCGACGCCCTGGCCCGGGAGCTGAAGAAGGGCGATGTCGCCGCCCTGGTCGTCGAGCCGATCCAGGGCAAGGGCGTGCACGAGGCCCCGCCCGGCTATCTGCGGGCCGCGCAGGAGCTGCTGCGCAAGCACAAGGCACTGCTCATCGCCGACGAGGTGCAGACCGGGCTCGGGCGCACGGGGGACTTCTACGCCTACCAGCACGAGGAGGAGGTCGAGCCCGACCTGGTGTGCGTGGCCAAGGCGCTCTCCGGCGGATATGTGCCGGTCGGCGCCACCCTCGGCAAGGACTGGATCTTCAAGAAGGTCTACTCGTCCATGGACCGGGTGCTGGTCCACTCGGCGAGCTTCGGGTCCAACGCCCAGGCGATGGCCGCGGGGCTCGCCGTGCTGTCGGTCATGGAGCAGGAGCAGATCGTCGCGAATGCACGCGCCACCGGTGAGCTGCTGAAGTCCCGGCTCGCTGCCCTCGTCGACAAGTACGAGCTGCTCGCCGACGTGCGCGGCCGGGGCCTGATGATCGGCATCGAGTTCGGAAAGCCCAGGTCGCTCAAGCTGCGCGGCCGCTGGACCATGCTCCAGGCCGCACGCAAGGGCCTGTTCGCGCAGATGGTCGTCGTACCGCTGCTGCAACGGCACCGGATCCTCACCCAGGTCTCCGGGGACCACCTGGAGGTCATCAAGCTGATCCCGCCGCTCGTCGTCGGCGAGAAGGAAGTGGACCGGTTCGTCGACGCCTTCACCGATGTGATGGACGACGCGCACAGCGGCAGCGGGCTGATGTGGGACTTCAGCAAGACGCTGGTGAAGCAGGCGGTGGCGAATCGCTGATCCGCGGGTTTGCCTCTGAGGCAAGAAAATTGCCGCTGAGGCAAAACTGCGGCTCAATGGAGTCATGAGCTCCCCTGAAGCCTTCACGGAGCTGCCCTCGGTGGCTCCCCAGCTTCGCGCCCTGCGCCGCCGCGCCTCCCTCACCCTGGAGGCCGCGGCCGCCGCCGCGGGGCTGTCGCCCGCTCACCTGTCCCGCCTGGAGACCGGTCAGCGCCAGCCCTCGCTGCCCATGCTGCTCGCGCTCGCCCGTATCTACGGTACGACGGTCTCGGAACTGCTGGGCGAGACGGTCGCCGACCGGGACTCCGTCGTACGCGCCGCCGACATGGAACCGACCGCGGCCGGCGGCTGGACCTACTTCCAGGCGGGCGCCTCCGGGCGCGCGATGCAGGCCCTGCGGGTGCAGGTGCCGCACGGCTCCCAGGGCGACATCGTGCGCGTGCACCCCGGCGAGGAGTGGCTCCACGTCCTGCGCGGACGGCTGCGCCTGCGCCTCGGTGACGCCACGCACCTGCTCGGACCCGGCGACAGCGCGCACTTCGACTCGCTCACCCCGCACCGCATCGCCGCCCAGGACCCCGACGGAGTCGAGCTCCTGTTCGTCCACACCCTGTTGCAGAGTCCCACGGCCACCCTGTGCCTGGGCCCCACCCCTGGAGAGACGCCATGAGTGACATGGAGGAGAAGTTCCCCCGCGCCCTGTGGGTGCGCCTGCTCATCTACCTGGCCGCCGGACATGTCTTCGCGGCCTTCCTCTACCTGCTCTTCGAGGTGGGAGCCGGACAGTAGGAGCCGTACGCCTCAGTCGAGCAGCCGCTCCCGCAGCCGCTCGCGGATCTCGGGGGTGAGGCCGAGCCCCTCCTCCAGGTACACCTCGACGCTGCCCCAGGTCTCCTCGATGGTCTCCAGGGCCGCCGTCAGATACTCGGCGCGCGCTTCGAACAGCGGGCTGAGCAGCTCCATGACCTCGGGGGAGTAGGCGTCGGCTGAGGTGCTGGTGCGGCGGACCTTGTAGCGGCGGTGCTTGGCGTTCGACTCCAGGTAGTCGGCGACGATCGCCTCGCGCTCCACGCCCAGCGCCAGCAGGGTCACCGCGATCGACAGGCCCGCGCGGTCCTTGCCGGCCGCGCAGTGCATGAGGGCGGGAACGCTGTCCTCGGCGAGCGAGTGCAGCACCTGGGAGTGCTCGCCGGTGCGCTCCTTGATCATCGTGCGGTAGGAGTTGGTCATCCGCGCCGCGGCCTTGCCGTCGCCGAGCAGCTCGCGCAGCTGCTCGATGTCGCCGTCCCGGACCATCTTCCAGAACCAGGTGCCCTCCGCCGGGTCGCTCAGCGGCAGGTTCACATTGGTGACCCCGGGCAGGTCGACGTCCGGACCCTCCAGCTTCTGGTCCGCCGCGTTGCGGAAGTCGAAGATCGTGTGCAGCCCGAGCGAGGACAGGAAGGCCGCGTCGTCCTCGGTGGCGTGCGCGAGGTGACCGCTGCGGAACAGCACCCCGTACCGCACCCGCCGTCCGTCCGTCGTCGGCAGTCCGCCCACATCA
Source organism: Streptomyces sp. NPDC057253 (assembly GCF_042669125.1). Taxonomy (NCBI): domain Bacteria; kingdom Bacillati; phylum Actinomycetota; class Actinomycetes; order Kitasatosporales; family Streptomycetaceae; genus Streptomyces; species Streptomyces sp. NPDC057253. The sequence goes on from NZ_JBHUXV010000011.1 coordinate 94,563, forward strand.
CGGAAATTGCGGACACCGGCGAGCTCGGGTTCGGTCGACGGGATCTGCTGCGTCACGGGGGCTCCTCCCAGCCGGGCACCGCCGGCGCTGCTCGTCGACGGGCACCTCTCGACGATACGACATGGGTTCCTGGGGCAATGAGTTGTCCACAGGCCTGGCAATCAGTTGTCCACAGCCGTTGCAGCAGGAGCCCACGGCCATTGATGATGTTGGGGCCTGAGTGCACCTGTTGGCACCTGTTCGAATCTGTAAGGAACACCATGCTGGAGATCGCCGAGAACGGCCGTACGTGGATTCTGTCCGGGCCGGCCAGCAGTTACGCCCTGCACCTCACCGCCGAGGACGAGCTGCTGCACCTGCACTGGGGCCCGCGCATCGCCCTCGCCGACGCCGAGGCCCTGACCGACCGCACCCTGCCCGGCTACTGGCCCTTCGAGTCCCAGCTCGACGGGCGCGAGGAGTACCCGGTCGAGGGCGGCCCCCGCTTCACCCGCCCCGCCCTGTCCGTGCGCACGCAGGAGCGGCGGGGCACCGAGTGGGGCTTCGAGGCCTACGACACCGAGGGCGACGAGCTGCGGCTGCGGTTCCGTGACGGCGGCCTGGCCATCACGCTGCACTACCGGATGCGCCATGACGTCCTGGAGCGCTGGGTGACCCTGGACAATGAGGGACCCGACCCCCTGGAGCTGCTGCGCGCCGACTCCGCGACCTGGACCCTGCCCGACCGCGAGGACGGCTGGCGGCTCTCCCAGCTGCACGGCCGCTGGGCCGCCGAGTCCCTGCTCGCCCAGACCCCGCTCACCTACGGCGAGAAGGTCATCGGCAGCCGTCGCGGTCACACCGGGCACCAGCATCTGCCCTGGGTCGCGCTCGACACCGACGCCACCGAGGAGCGCGGCGAGGTCTACGGGGTCGCGCTCGGCTGGTCGGGGTCCTGGCGGATCGCGGTCGCCCAACTCCCCGACGCGCGCGTGCAGATCACCGGCGGCGCCGGCTACGACGAGTCCGGCCTGCTGAGCCTGGCCGGGGGCGAGTCCTTCACGACCCCCGTCTTCGCCGGACTCTGGAGCGACGGCGGCTTCGGCGGCGCGAGCCGGGCCTGGCACGCCTACCAGCGCGCGTACGTCATCCCGGACGCGGAGCAGGACCGGCCCGTGCTGTTCAACTCCTGGGAGGCCACCAACTTCGACATCTCCGAGGAGCAGCAGGAGGCCCTCGCCCGGCGGGCCGCGGCTGCCGGCGTCGAGCTGTTCGTGGTCGACGACGGCTGGTTCGGCACCCGCACGAGCGACCGGGCCGGCCTCGGCGACTGGGCTCCCAACCCCGACCGCTTCCCGAACGGCCTCAAGCCGCTCGGCGACTACGTGCACACACTCGGCATGCAGTTCGGCATCTGGGTCGAGCCGGAGATGGTCAACCCGGACAGCGAGCTGTACCGGGCCCACCCGGACTGGGTGCAGTACCAAGAGGGACGAAAGCGGACGGAGTTCCGCAATCAGCTCGTACTGAACCTCGCGCGCGAGGACGTCCGGGAGTATCTGTGGGAGCAGCTCGACGCCCTGCTGTCGAGCGCCCCGATCGACTACGTGAAGTGGGACTTCAACCGCTGCTTCACCGACGCGGGCTGGCCCGGTGACCCCTACCCGCAGCGGCTGTGGGTGGACCATGTGCGCGGCTTCTACGCCCTGCTGGACCGCTTGCGCGCGGCCCACCCCGGTGTCGCCTTCGAGTCCTGCTCGGGCGGCGGCGGCCGGATCGACCTCGGGGTGCTCAGCCGCACCGACCAGGTGTGGACCTCGGACAACACCGACCCGCTCGACCGCCTCGCCATCCAGCACGGTTTCACTCAGATCCACCCCGCGCGCGTGATGGCCGCCTGGGTCACCGACAGCCCCAACACCCAGCTCAACGACCGGGTCAGCTCGCTGCGGTTCCGGTTCGTCAGCTCCATGGCCGGGGTGCTCGGGGTCGGCGGCGACCTCACGGAGTGGACCGAGGGGGAGCTCACCGAGGCCCGCCGCTGGGTGGAGCTCTACAAGGAGATCCGCCCGCTGGTGCAGCACGGCGAGCTCTACCGGCTGCGGCCTCCGCGGGGCGGGCTGAGCGCGGTGCAGTACGTCCGCGGGGGCGAGGCGGTCGTGCTCGCGTGGCTTCAGGCCCAGCACTACGGGGAACCCGTACCGGCGGTGCGGCTGCGGGGACTCGACCCGACGGCGTCGTACGAATGCCTCGAAACGGGCGAAGTTCACCGAGGGGCCGTATTGCTGCATCACGGACTTCGCACCGGTTTGCGGGGCGACCTGGATGCGGCAGTTCTCCGGCTGCGCCGCATCTAGGGCTTCTGTCCGAATTGCTGGATTCTTTCCAACTCCTCCCGGGGAAAGGGATCCTGTGAATTCGTGACGTGAGGAGCGTCATAACGGTGACGGTGCGTCGCCCGTCATGTTCACGTAATTCGCGTGGTTTCCAAGGCGATTTGCGTCTGTGGCGGGCGTCCGATTCACGCAGGGTGACCGGTAATTCTCATAAGGGATCAACAGGAACGCATTCACGGGGAACCTCTCACTTGTCCCTTTGCGTCTTGCTCGTTTACGTTCGCCACCGATCCGGTCGGACGCCCAATCCTGCCGCCGAACGGATTCCGCACACACTCACCCGTGCACGGCAGGAGCGGGGGACCCACAGGCAGTACCGCCTGTTCCGGTCTCCGGAACAGGCTTGGGGTTTAGTCGCGTCCCGACGCGGCCGGGCATCTCCAGCTCGCACCCGACAGCTCACCTCGCAGGCGCCGGAGAGGGATTCGCCATGCCCGCGAAGGGTAAGCACCGCCGCCCGAAGTCCCAGCGCTTCACCCGCTCGATCGCCGTCGCCGGCACCGGGGGTGCCGCGCTCGCCCTCCCGCTCATGGGGGCCACCGGCGCTCACGCCGCCACCTCGCAGTCCGTGTCGGAAAAGGCCGTTCAGTCGCTTCCGGTCGCGCAGAAGGCCGCCGACAAGTCGGCCGAAAAGACCGCCGCCAAGAAGAGCGCCGCGAAGGCCTCGACCGTGCGCGTCTATTCGGTGCGCGTCGGTGACTATCTCTCGAAGATCGCCGACGAGCAGAATGTCGCCGGTGGCTGGAAGAAGCTCTACGCCGACAATCGCGAGGCCGTCGGTGACGACCCCTCGCTCATCCACCCCGGCCTGAAGCTGTCGATCGGCAAGAAGGCGACCACGGGCAAGGCGAAGACCGGGTCCTCGGCCAAGTCGTCGTCCCCGAAGTCGTCTTCCTCCAAGTCGTCTTCGGCGAAGACGGAGAAGGCGGAGGCGAAGTCGTCGAAGTCGACGGCCGCGACCCGGAGCGCCGCCACCACCAGCTCCAGCGGCTACACCCTCCCGGTCACCGGTGCCACCATCGGCACCGGGTACCGCGTGGCGGGCAGCATGTGGTCCAGCGGTTACCACACCGGTGTCGACTTCGTCGTCCCGACCGGCACCTCGCTGAAGGCCGTCGCCGCGGGCACGGTCGTCTCCGCGGGCTGGGGCGGCGCCTACGGCAACCAGGTCGTCATCAAGCTGAACGACGGCTACTACGCCCAGTACGCCCACCTCTCGCAGCTCTCCGTCTCGGCCGGCCAGACCGTGACCGAGGGTCAGCAGATCGGCCTCTCCGGCGCCACCGGCAACGTGACCGGCCCGCACCTGCACTTCGAGATCCGCACCACGCCGGACTACGGCTCCGACGTGGACCCGGTCGCCTACCTCCGTTCCAAGGGTGTCGCCGTCGGCTGACCCCCGCCCCTGAGCCACCGAAGGCCGGACCCCGATCCCCGGGTCCGGCCTTCGGTGTTGCGTGGGGAGGGGTTCCGCGTGGGTGTCTGCGCGTTCATGGTCCCTTCATTGCGTTCTTGTGGCGGGGGTGCTCGGGGCGTCGACAGGGAGGGGAGGGTGGGGACACAGTGAACTCCGTTGCCGCGTAAGCGCTTTCTGCGGTGAACCGGGCCGCCAGCGACGCCGCGTTCGGCTCCGCCGCGTTCCGCGCTGCCTGCCGCGCCTATCCGACCCGAAAGGAGCCCCCTGACGTGACGACCACCCGCAGAGCCTTCGGAGCTCTCGTCGCAGGTGTCGGCCTGACCGCTCTCGGCCCCGCGGCCGGCGCGAGCGCCTCGCCCCGTCACCGTCGCCTCGTCGCCCACGACGACTTCCGCCACGGTCTCGGACAGTGGGCCGTCGAGCTGGAGAAGGGCGGCACGGTCACCGCGAGGCGCGGGACCCTGGAGGTCGACGTGCCCGCCGGTGCGACGATCTGGTTCAAGCAGCGGCTCGACGGGCCGTACGTCGTCGAGTACACCGCCACGCCGGTATCGGAGGGCGGGGTCAACGACCGCGTCTCCGACCTCAACAACTTCTGGAACGCGGTCGACGTCCGGTCCCCGGGGGACATCTTCGCCACGACCCGCGGCGGGGCGCTCGCCGAGTACGACTACCTCAGGACGTACTACGTCGGCTACGGCGCCAACACCAACACCACGACCCGGCTGCGCCGCTACGTCGGCGAGGCCGGGGTGCGGCCGCTGATCTACGACTACACCGAGCCGCTGCTCGTCGCGAACCGGCCGAACCGGGTGCGGATCGTCTCCGACGGCTCCGGGGTCGAGTGGTGGAACAACGGGCGGCTCGTCTTCGACTACGCCGATCCGGAGCCGTACACGAGTGGCCACTTCGCGTTCCGCACCACCTGGAGCCACTTCCGGATCAATGACTTCCGGGTATGGCGATCGCACCGTCAACAGCCGTGACGAGGGACCTATTCCTTGTTTGGCGAACACTTTAGGAGTGGCTTATCTCACCGACCGTCAAGCCTTTCCTACGGTCGCGTAGGTCACATTCGAAGGTGAATCATGAACTGCTGTGGCAGACGATTCGAAGAATGACAGCAGATCAGTGATCGGGTCGTACGTGGCGGTGGGGGACAGCTTCACCGAGGGCGTCGGCGACCCCGGCCCCGACGGGGCGTTCGTCGGCTGGGCCGACCGGTTCGCGGTGCTGCTCGCGGACCGGCGGCCCGAGGGCGACTTCAGGTACAGCAATCTCGCCGTGCGCGGGAAGCTGCTCGACCAGATCGTCGAGGACCAGCTTCCGCAGGCCGTCGAACTGGCACCGGACCTGGTGTCGTTCTGCGCCGGCGGCAACGACATCATCCGGCCCGGTACCGACCCCGACGAGGTCGCCGAGCGCTTCGAGCGGGCGGTCGCCCGGCTCAGCGAGGCGTGCGGCACCGTCATGGTGACCACCGGCTTCGACACCCGTGGCGTGCCCGTGCTCAAGCATCTGCGCGGCAAGATCGCCACGTACAACGGGCATGTGCGGGCCATCGCCGACCGGTACGGCTGCCCGGTCCTCGACCTGTGGTCCCTGAAGACGATCCAGGACCGGCGGGCCTGGGACGGCGACCGGCTGCACCTGTCTCCGGAGGGCCACACGCGTGTGGCGCTGCGCGCGGGCCAGGTCCTCGGCCTCGAAGTCCCGGCCGACCCGGACCAGGCATGGCCCCCGCTGCCGCCCCGCGGCACGCTGGACGTGCGACGCGACGACGTCCACTGGGCCCGGGAGTACCTGGTGCCGTGGATCGGCCGCCGCCTGCGGGGGGAGTCCTCCGGGGACCATGTGACGGCCAAGGGCGTGCTGTCGCCGGACGACATCAAGACGCGGATCGCTTCGGTGGCTTGAGGACGCTCCACGCGCGCGTGCTTCACGAGAGGGCTCCACGCGTGCGTGCTTCCGGGGACGGTCGCGGTGCGGTGAGGGATCGCGCGCCGTACCCGAGGCTGTGGCGGGGCGCGAGAGGTTGTGCGCGGGGATGCGGGGGCCGAGGCGGGGTGGTGGCGGTGGCTGGGCAGCGAACGAGATCCGCAGCCACCGAGGTCCGGCAGTGCCGTGCCCCGACGCCGAAGAGTTGCTCAGGGGTGCCCGGATCGGTGTCCCGAGTCAGCGAGCCCGGTCGAACAGGCCCGGGTGCCCTTCGGCGATGACGGCGGTCGGCGCCGCGGCGAGGACGCCGACCTCCGCCGGGAGAGCTACGGCGTCAACGCGGGGCGGTCCAGGCCCAGTTCGCGGGTCAGGGCCTCTTCCACCCATTCCTGGGCCCGGGTTCGGGGGACCGCTCCGGCGTAGGACGTCAGTTGCACGGCGAGGCCGTCCAGGAGGGCGGTGAGGCGCAGGGCCGTGGCCTGGGGGTCCGGGCAGTGGAACTCTCCCGCCGTGACGCCTTCGGCGATCACCTCGGCCAGCGCCGCCTTCCAGCGCCGGTCGAGGTCGCGGGTGACCTCCTGGAGGGCCGGTTCGCGCAGTGCCACCGCCCAGCCCTCGATCCACAGCCGCCAGCCCTTGGCCTGGCCCGTCGGGGCGTACCAGCGCACGGCCGAGCGCAGTCGGCGCAGCGCGCTGGTGCGGCGGCCGAGGAGCTTGCGGAGGTGGGCCAGGTCCTCTTCGGCGGCATGGGTGAACGCGGCGGCGACCAGCTTCTCCTTCGTCGAGAAGTGGTACAGCACCAGGGCGTTGCTCACCCCGAGCGCCGAGGCCACGTCGGCGATCCTGACGGCCGCCACGCCCCGCGCCTCGATCTGCTCGATGGCCGCCCGCAGCAGTTCCTCGCGCCGCTCGGCCACCGTCAACCGCACTCTTGCCACAAGGTCACCTTAATCCGTCGCCCGGCGGGACACCGAGCGGCCGGGTCAAGGTGAGCGGTACCAGCCGAACCGCTCCGCGATCACCGGCAGCCGGTCCGCCACCAGCGCGTGCGCGGCGGCGCGCGGCGAGATGCCGTCCGCCTCCGCCCGCGCCAGCAGCTGCTCGACCAGGGCGCGCATGGAACGCCGTAGATGGGCGAAGGCCTCGTCCGCGTCCGCGCCGATGTCGCCGAACAGCGTCCACCACCACCAGGCGTTCGTCCCGGAGTTGACCACCACGTCCGGCAGCACGGTGACCCCGCGCCCGGCCAGCATCTCCTCCGCTGCGGGCAGGACCGGCATGTTGGCCGCCTCGACGATCCAACGGGCCCGGATCCGTGCCTGGTTGCCGGTGTCGATCGCGTACGACACCGCCGCCGGCACCAGCACCTCCGCCTCCAGCGACAGCCAGGCGTCGCCGGGCAGCTCACGGTCGGCGGGACGCAGCACGGAGCGGTCCACGGTGCCGTAGGAGTCCCGGGCGGCGAGCAATGCCTCGATGTCGAGGCCCGCCGGATTGAAGATCGTGCCCTTGATGTCGGCGACGGCCACCACGGTGAGCCCCGCGCGCGTGAGGAAGCGGGCCGTGGCCCCGCCCATGGTGCCGAGCCCCTGAACGGCCACGCGCGTGCCCGGGTACGGCACCCCGGCCCGGTCCAGGGCCGTGAGCACCGACTCGGCGACCCCGCAGCCGCCCGCCAGTTCGTCGAGTCCGATGCCGTCCACCTCGACGGCGAAGGCGTCCGCGAGCCGCCGCCGGGCCGCGGCCTCGTCGTCGAGCAGCGGGTACACCGCCTGGATCGAGGAGACCAGACCCGCCTCCGCGGCCGCCCGGTCCACCAGGTCCTGACTGAGGCCGAGGTCCTCTCCGGTGGTCCAGCAACTTTCGACGTACGGCCGCATGGCGCGCAGGTACCGCACGAGCAGGCCGTACGCCTCCGGGTCCCGGGGGTCGCAGTCGATGCCGCCCTTCGCGCCGCCCAGCGGGACGTACCGCGCGGCGGGGTCGTAGTGCAGGGCCTCCTTCATGGTCATGCCCCGGGCGAGCCCGGTGACCTCGTCCAGCGTGCAGCCGGGGCGCATCCGCAGACCGCCGCTGGCGACGCCCCGCACCAGCCGGTCGACGACCAGGAAGCCGCGCCGGCCGGTGACGTGGTCGGTCCAGGTGAGCGACAGCAAGGGGGTGGTCACACGGGCTCCGGGGGCGATGGACGGTTACTGAACGGGGAGTCAGTATTGGCATCCTGGTCCGCCGTGTCAACGTGGAGCGCTCCCCGGGCGTCTTCACACATGTGACCGGACAGACCCCGGCACTGTCAGTGGGGCGGACCATAATGGATGCCTCAGCTTCTCCCCATGGAGGTACCGTGACCGGTTTCCGTTCCCTGAGCTCCGGGCTCCGCGCGGTGCAGCCCGCGGCCTTCGGTGCGGACCCGAGCGGTGAGCGCATGGCGCGCATCCGCAGATCCCCTCACTTCAAGGACGGCGTCTTCCAGAACCCGGGCGGAAACCCCACGCGGATGCGGCCCGACGCGTCGCCGCTGGACTTCGCCAAGGTCTACTTCGACCGCGACAGCCGGCCCCGGCGGGCTCCCGAAGGCCGGATCCCGGTCCACCCCACGACACTCGCCGACCTGTCCAAGCCCCCCGCCACCGGACTGCGGCTGACCTGGATGGGCCACTCCAGCGTGCTCGCCGAGATCGACGGCAGGCGGGTGCTGTTCGACCCCGTCTGGGGTGAGCGGTGCTCGCCCTTCCCCTTCGCCGGGCCCAAGCGGCTGCACCCCGTGCCGCTGCCGATCGCCGCGCTCGGGCCCGTCGACGTGGTCGTGATCTCCCACGATCACTACGACCACCTGGACATGCCCACGATCAAGGCACTCGCCGGGACGGACACCGTGTTCGCCGTGCCGCTCGGCGTGGGAGCGCACCTGGAGCACTGGGGGGTGTCCGCGGACCGGCTGCGCGAGCTGGATTGGCACGAGTCGACGCAGGTCGCCGGGCTGACGCTGACGGCCACACCGGCCCGGCACTTCTGCGGGCGCGGGCTGCGGCAACCCCAGCACACGCTGTGGGCGTCCTGGGTCGTCGCCGGCGAGGAGCACCGGGTGTACCACAGCGGTGACACCGGGTACTTCGACGGCTTCAAGGACATCGGCGCGGCCTTCGGGCCCTTCGACGCCACCATGATCCAGCTCGGCGCGTACTCGGACTTCTGGCCGGACATCCACATGACCCCCGAGGAGGCGCTGCGGTCCCATCTGGACCTCCAGGGCGGGGACGCGGCGCAGGGCGTGCTGCTGCCGATCCACTGGGGGACGTTCAACCTGGCCACGCATCCCTGGGCGGAGCCGGCCGACCGCACGATGCTGCTGGCCCACAAGGCCGGGGTCGCGATGGCTTCGCCCCGGCCGGGTGAGCCGTTCGAGCCGGCGGCGGTTCCGGTGGTCGACCCCTGGTGGCGGGCGGTGGCCAAGGCACCGGCCGGCGGATGGGACGCGCTGCCCACGGTCACGGGTGAACCGGAGGCCGTGCTTGAGGGGTGACGGCTGACGGCTGACGGCTGACGGCTGACGGCTGAGCGCCGCTGGTCGAGTGCTTCGCGGGGTGGTGTGGGGGTGTCGGGTGGTCGCGGCGGGCGATGGTTCCGCCGGGGGCGCGCGGCACCCCTTCGTGCTGCGCTCCTTCCGGTATGTGGGGCGTGGGGCGTGGGTGGGCCATGTGGGGCGTGGGGTGTGGGTGGTGCCGTTTCGGGGCGGGGCGTTGAGGGCTGACGGACACGTTCAGTGACGGTGGGGAAGGCTTGGGCCAAGGCTCCGGAGGGGCTTCCGGGGGCGGTCGTACGCGGAAAAGCGGCTGATGTGATGACCGGGGCGTGCGTGTGTCCCGAGGGTCGGCCGTGCGTTGCTGACCGCATCTGACCAGGGATGATCGGAATTCACTCGTTCGAGGGTGCCCTGTTGGTCGGGTTGTCGGTCTGTCGTGCGAGGCCTCATACCAGAGAGGGACGCTCCCCGGGGGAGTTTGTCAACTGCCGCTCGCACATGATGCGTTGGCGACTACTGTGAGTGTCCGCCGGGCGACGAGGGGTTGAAGTATTCGGTTCTCTCGACCGGTACGCCACGACGCATGCCCACGGCACACCGCCGCGGGGGCGGGGAGGAGGGAGGGGAGGCGCCGGTGACCGACGAACGCGCCGCCGCACCCACCCCCGCGCCCCCCGCCCGGCAGCCCGCAGGGGCGCGCGCCGCGGCCCGCCGGCCCGGGCGGGTCAGCCCGGGGCCCACCGGCCATCAGGACCGACGGACCACTACAAGGACACCGATGTCTCACCTCCGTGCACCGGCCGCGCGCGCAGACCGCCGTGAGGGCGGGCGGCACGGGCGGCAGGTCGCCCGCCCCGCACCCTCGCTGCCGGAGACGCATATACGGCCCCAGTTGTTGCGCCTGGCCGTGCTCCCGCCGATCGCGGTCGCCCTCAGCGGCTGCGCGGCCGTCCTGTTCACCGTCCGCTCCACCGGGGCCCGGCCCGGCCTCGTCCTGTGGTGCGTCCTCGGCGGCGCGGTCTCGGTGACGCTGGCGGGGATCCTGATCGCCGCGGTGGCGGCCGACCGAGCCGCCAGCACGGTGAGCGACCGGGTCGGCGACCTGCGCCGCAGCAGTGCGCGCCGCGAGGCCGATCTGCGGGCGCTGGTCGAGGGGTTGCGGCGCGGGGAGGTCCCGCCGGGGCGGGCTCCGCGCAGCGGTCCGTCCGACGACGCCGACGACTTCGAGCTGCTCGCCGCGGACCTCGCCCGGGCGCACGACGGGGCCGTCACGGCTGTCGTCCAGGCCGCCCAGCTCTCCAGCCAGGCCGGCAGCGAACAGAAGCTGGAGGTGTTCGTCAATCTCGCGCGGCGGCTTCAGTCGTTGGTGCATCGGGAGATCTCGATTCTCGACGAGCTGGAGAACGAGATCGAGGATCCCGACCTGCTCAAGGGGCTCTTCCACGTCGACCACCTCGCGACCCGGATCCGGCGGCACGCCGAGAACCTCGCGGTGCTCGGCGGTGCCGTCTCGCGTCGGCAGTGGAGCAACCCCGTCTCCATGACCGAGGTGCTGCGCTCGGCGATCGCCGAGGTCGAGCAGTACTCGCGGGTCAAACTGGTGCCGCCGATCGACGGCACGCTGCGGGGGCACGCCGTCGCCGACGTCATCCATCTGCTGGCCGAACTCGTCGAGAACGCCACGGTGTTCTCGGCGCCGCACACCCAAGTGCTGCTGCGGGCCAACCTCGTGACGTCGGGGCTCGCGGTCGAGGTCGAGGACCGTGGACTGGGTATGCCGGTCGCCGAACAGCACCGGATGAACACGCTGTTGACCGACCCCGATCAGGTGAATGTGGCCAGCCTGCTGGCGGACGGCCGCATCGGATTGTTCGTGGTGTCGCAGCTCGCCAAGCGGCACGGGATCCATGTGCGGCTCCAGACCAACATCTACGGCGGGGTGCAGGCGGTTCTCGTCGTACCTCAGGTGCTGCTGGGGTCGGCGCCGGGGGCGCTGGGCGCGCAGTCGCCGGAGGGGGCGGGGACGGCCGCGGTTTCCGGCATCGGGGTGCCGCCGCGGAGTCCTGGCCAGCTGCGGCCCGGCCACGAGGCACGGCACCGGGGAGCACCTGCGGAGCTGCGTCCCGGGGGCGAACCGGGGCGGCGTGAGGCCGGGGGCGGCGCGGCGACGAACCGCAACGGCCACGTGACGCCTATGGCGAGGGGCGGCGGGGCGGGGGCCCAGGGTGCGGGGAGTGCGGTTAATGGGCGGGGGGCGGCGGCTGAGGCTGAGGCCGGGAGTGAGGGGGGCGGGCCTGGGCGCGGTGGAGGTCCGTCGAGTGGTGGGGGGCGTGGGGCAGGTGGTGACGGGCGTGCGTCGGGCATTGGTGGGCGTGGGTCTGGGGGAAGCGGGCGTGCGGCGGACGCTGGTGGCCGTGGGGGAGGTGTGGCCGGGGGCGTCGGGGCGCCGGCGGGCGGTACGGACGGTGGCGGGGCTGCCGCTCTCGGGGACCAGAGGACTTCGCTGGGCGGTGACGCGGGTGTGTCGCACGGCGGTGGGCTGAGTTCCGGTGGGAGCGATGCCCTGTCGAGCGGTGGGTCCTCTCTGAACGGTGGCTCGGGGGCGTTGGCCGGCGGGGCTGTGCTGAAGCAGGGCCGGTTCACGTCGGAGGGCGGTGGCTCGGGGACGGATGGGATCGGGTCGGCTGCCGGGGGCAGCGGAGCTGGGCCGAACGGGATCGAACCGGGGGCCGTCAGCAACCGGGGTGTGGCGGATGGGAGTTGGCAGTCGCCTGGCGGCAACGGAGTTGTGCCGGGTGGTGTCGCGTCCTCGGCCGGTGGCAACGGAGTTGTGTCGGGTGGTGTCGCGCCCTCGGCCGGTGGCAACGGAGTTGTGTCGGGTGGTGTCGCGCCCTCGGCCGGTGGCAACGGAGTCGTGCCGGACGGTGGCGCGTCCTCGACCGGTGGCAATGCAGTGGGCGCAAACGGGGCCGGGCTGTCGGCCGGTGACTACGCGGTGGGCGCCGACAAGGCTGGGTCGTCGGGTGGTGGCGGCGCAGTGGACGCCGGCAGGACGGGGCCTTCGGCCGGTCGCGACCGGGCCGGGCAGGGGGCTCGTTCCGGGCGGCCCGCGCCGTTGCCGGTGCGTGGCGCGCGCGGTGGGCGGCCCAATCCCGCCGAGGCCGTGCCCGGGATCAGGCCCGGTGATCGGCCGCTGGTCGCGGAGCACGTGGTCGCGCCTCCCACCCCGCGAACCGGGACCGTGCGGGGCACCATGGGCAAGCCACAACTGCCCCGGCGCCGCGCCCAGGAGCACATCGTGCCCCAACTGCGCGGCGGGCCCGCGCCCCGCCAGGACCCCGAGTACCTCGCCGGCCACGACCCGGGACTCATGGCGGCCTTCCAACGCGGCATCAGCCTCGCCGAGGCCCAGCAGCACCTGGAGTCGGCCCCCGGTGAATCGGGACCGGCAGTGCCTGTGGCTTCGACCCACACGGAGTCCGAGCACACCGGCCGGTCGGTGCCCGGCCACATGGGTCCCGAGCACACCCTGTCCAGTCACAGCTTGGATTCCAGCCCCGTGGGCCCGGCGCACACCTCGTCCGGTCACACCATGGAGGCCGGCCTCCCGAGCTCCGCGCATACGGCGTCCACCCACAGCGAGTCCGGTCCCGTGGGCTCGGCGCACACAGCGCCCGGTCACATGGAGTCCGGTCCCGTGGGCCTGGCATACACAACCTCCGCCTCCCTGGAGTCGCGTCCCGTTCCGGCCCCCGATCCCTCTGCCGCGTTCGACTTCGACTTCGGGCATGGCACGGGTCGTACAGATGCCGCCGCACCCACGACCGGGTCCGCTTCCGCAGACGTGACCCCCATGGAGCGGCCCCACATATCCGACCGCACCACCCCCCGGCACGACGGGAGCGCACCCGCCGGATGAGCATCCCCGCGTTCACCCCACCCCCCACCGCTCCCGCAGACCTTCGTACCTCAAGGAGTCGATCCACCATGGCGAGCGAAGCGCCGACCGGCCATGTATCCGACCTCGACTGGCTGATGAGCGGCCTCGTGCAGCGCGTGCCGCACACCAGCAGCGCGGTCCTGCTGTCCTGCGACGGGCTCGTGAAGTCGGTCCACGGCCTCGATGTCGACAGCGCCGACCACATGGCCGCACTGGCCTCCGGCCTCTACTCCCTCGGCCGCAGCGCGGGCGCCCGGTTCGGCGACGGCGGAGACGTCCGCCAGGTCGTCGTCGAACTCGACTCGACGCTGCTGTTCGTGACCACCGCCGGCTCCGGCACCTGTCTCGCCGTCCTGGCGGGACGCGAGGCCGACGCCGCCGTGCTCGGCTACGAGATGGCGATGCTCGTCAAGAGCGTCCGCCCCTACCTGGTGACCGCGCCCCGGCAGCACGCCGTCGAATCCCCGGCGATGAGGCCTTGAGCGTGGCGGCGGCCGGCGACGGGCCCTGGCTCGACGACGCGGCCGGGCGGCTGGTGCGGCCCTTCACGGTCAGCAACGGCCGCACCCGGCCGTCCATCGCGCTCGACCTCCTGTCGCACGTGCGGGCCACCGGGGTCACCCCCATCGGCTACCTCGGCCCCGAGCACGCGCAGGCGCTCGACCTGTGCCGGTCGACCGTCTCGGTCGCCGAGGTCGCCGCCCATCTGAAGCTGCCGGCGGTGGTCACCAAGGTGCTGCTGTCCGACCTCGTCGACTGCGGGGCGCTGACCACCAAGCCCCCCGAGTTCACCCACAACCCGACTGACCGGGCTCTTCTGGAGGCAGTGCTCGATGGACTACGACGACAGCTCTGACCCCTTCCCCACCGCACTGAAGATCCTGGTGGCGGGAGGGTTCGGGGTAGGCAAGACGACCTTCGTGGGCGCGGTCAGCGAGATCGCCCCGCTCAGCACGGAGGAACTGCTCACCACGGTCAGCGCCGCGACCGACTCTCTCGACGGGATCGAGAACAAGGTCGAGACGACGGTGGCCATGGACTTCGGACGCATCACGCTCGATCCGGAACATGTGCTCTACCTGTTCGGCACACCCGGGCAGGAGCGGTTCTGGTTCATGTGGGACGAGCTCTCCGAGGGCGCGCTCGGCGCGGTGATCCTCGCGGACACCCGCCGACTGGAGGACTGCTTCGCGGCGGTCGACTTCTTCGAACAGCGCGGGCTCGGGTTCATCGTCGCGATCAACGAGTTCGACGGCGGGTACCGCTACGACCCGGAGGAGGTCCGCGTCGCCATCGACCTCCCGCCGGAGATCCCGATCGTGCGCTGCGACGCCCGGATCTCCAGTTCGGGTGTGCAGACCCTGCTCACCCTCGTCCGCCATCTCATCGCCCACAGCCCGGCGCCCGCGCCGAGCCATGGCGCCCACATGTGACCCTCGCACACACCGCCACGGAGCCGCATATGACCGACGTCCACAGCGACGGAAGCCGCCCATGAGCTACGACCCACCACGCCCGGCCGGTCGGCTCTTGCTCACCCCGGAGGACAAGGAGGCCCCGGACCGGACGCGAAGGCTGCGTCTGCTGGGGCTCGGGGAGCATCCGGAGCCGGCGCTCGACGCCTTCGCCGAGCGGCTCGCCGAGCGCACGAGGGCGCCGTACGCCATGGTCAACTTCATCGGTGAGCAACGGCAGTTCTTCGCCGGTCTCAGGATTCCCGCCGCTCGCCCTCCGGCCCCGGCGGACGGCGCCGAGGCCAAGCCGGAGGTGGGCCGCTACATGGAGCGCGACCATGGGTTCTGCCCCCATGTGGTCGTCCGGCGCAAGGCGCTGGCCCTGGAGGACGTCCGCGACTACCCGCGTTTCGCGGGCAACCCGGTGGTCGACGAGTTCGGCATCCGGTCCTATCTGGGCGCACCGCTCATCGACTCCACCGGGATGGTCCTCGGCACCGTGTGCGTCGAGGACGTGCAGCCGCGGACCTGGGGGAAGTCCGGCCTGGAGACCATCAAGGCGTCGGCGGCCGAACTCGTGGCGCGGCTGGAGCGGAGGGAGTCCGACGGGTTCCCGCTGTGAGCGTCACAGGGAGGGGCACCCGCCTGTGAGCGTCACACCCCTCCGCGCCAGACGTTGTCGAAGGCGGAGCTCTCGATCGCCCGTCGCTGCCGGACGGCCTCCAGCTCCATCACCGCGTCCCCGACGGCGGCCAGCACGGTCGTGACCACCTCTCCGACGACGTTCTCGTCGAACTCCGGTTCCTTCTCCGCCACCCCGGCGGCGGCGGTCAGGGCGGCGAAAATCGGCTCGCCCGACGCCCGGCGTTCCTCCGCGGCGCTGCGGGCCGGGGAGTCGACCGGCACCGTGCGGCCGGAGAGCAGCGGGAGGCGACGGCCGCGCGGGCGGCTGGTCAGCCCGATCTTCTCCAGGTCGTGGACGTAGGCCGAGGCAAGCTCGCGGCCCCGGCGCCACAACCAGTCCTCCACCGTCTCGTAGGGCTCCTGCCGGACGAGCGACGCGCTGGCCTCGTCCAGCAGCCGGTCTCCCGTGGCCGCCTGCGGGCCCGGCACGATCCGGTCTTCGTCCAGGGTGATCGCCCCGGCGTCCAGGAGGTCGAGCACCTCGGCCGCCGCGAGCGCGAGCGAAAGATCGCCCTGCTCCACGGAGCGGCCGGAAGCCACGTCCAGAGCGACGATCGCGAGGTCCCGTGCGGTGGTCATGAGCGGCTCCAGGTCAGTCGGCCGAGTGCGGGGCGAGGGCGTCGGGACCGCGGTGCGCGGACCTGGCCCCCTCGGTCGATTCTCTCCGCGATCGGCCCGCGATGACCATGTGATGCGGGAATCCGCCCCGGAGGACGACGGTCGCCGCGGCCGCGCTGCTGGAGCGGACCGACGTCCTCCGGCGCCGCATGAGCCGCCTCGCGGGTTCGCACGCGGTCCGCCTCGGCGCGTCGACTGGCTTCCGCCGGGCTGGATTTCGCGTACGGCGGCGGTGGCCGGGATGAGTGGCCGGGCGGTCGCACACACCATCCGCGCGGTGCCGCGCTGCTCCCCGCCGGAGATCGACTTTCGCGCGCCGGACCAGGTCGGGCGGGGGTGGCCACCTCGGCCCCGAAACCCCGGACGGCCCCGAAACCCCGGACGGCCCCGAAACCCCGGACGACCCCGAAACCCCGGACGCCCCGCTCCCCGCCCGCGACCAGCACGCCCGGCCGGACTGACCCCGCCCCCCCACGGCGAGCCTCGCGTGCCCCAGGCGTGAAGCGGAGCTGTGGCACCGCTTAAGAAATCCTCGATGGACCAGGACCGTGTCGTACGGCAGATTGCTTGCGTTCCCACCCCTCGTACCCACAGGAGCCGTAGCGTGAAGGCGCTGGTCAAGGAGAGGGCCGAGCCCGGGCTCTGGCTCGCGGACGTCCCGGAGCCCGCCGTCGGACCCGGCGATGTGCTGATCAAGGTGCTGCGCACGGGGATCTGCGGCACCGATCTGCACATCCGCAACTGGGACGGCTGGGCGCAGCAGGCGATCCGCACCCCGCTCGTCCTCGGGCACGAGTTCGTCGGCGAGGTCGTCGACACCGGGCGCGATGTCACGGAGATCCAGGTCGGGGACCGGGTGAGCGGTGAGGGGCACCTCGTCTGCGGGAAGTGCCGCAACTGTCTCGCCGGGCGGCGGCACCTGTGCCGGGCCACCGTCGGCCTCGGCGTCGGCCGGGACGGGGCCTTCGCCGAGTACGTCGCCCTGCCGGCGGCCAATGTGTGGGTGCACCGGGTTCCCGTGGAGCTCGACGTGGCCGCGATCTTCGACCCGTTCGGCAACGCCGTGCACACCGCGCTGTCCTTCCCGCTGGTCGGGGAGGACGTGCTGATCACCGGGGCCGGCCCGATCGGCCTGATGGCGGCGGCCGTCGCCCGGCACGCCGGTGCCCGCAACGTCGTGATCACCGACATCAGCGAGGAGCGCCTGGAGCTGGCCCGCAAGATCGGGGTGAGCCTGGCACTCAATGTGGCGGAGGCTCAGATCTCCGACGGGCAGCGGGAGTTGGGGTTGCGCGAGGGCTTCGACATCGGCCTGGAGATGTCCGGGCGGCCAGAGGCGCTGCGCGACATGATCGCCAACATGACGCACGGCGGCCGGATCGCGATGCTGGGGCTGCCGGCCGCGGAGTTCCCCGTCGACTGGGCCCGGATCGTCACTTCGATGATCACCATCAAGGGCATCTACGGCCGTGAGATGTTCGAGACCTGGTACGCGATGTCGGTCCTCCTGGAGGGCGGACTCGACCTCGCCCCCGTGATCACCGGCCAGTACGGCCACCGCGACTTCGAGGCGGCGTTCGCCGACGCGGCGAGCGGCCGCGGCGGCAAGGTCATCCTCGACTGGACCAACTGACCAAGGGACCCATGATGTTCGACTCCGTGCGCGACGACCTGCGCGCCACCCTCGACGAGATCCGCGCCGCCGGCCTGCACAAGCCCGAGCGCGTGATCGACACCCCGCAGTCCGCGACCGTGAACGTGTCCTCGGGCGGTCGTCCGGGCGAGGTCCTCAACTTCTGCGCCAACAACTACCTCGGCCTCGCCGACCACCCCGAGGTGGTCGCCGCCGCCCACGAGGCGCTGGACCGCTGGGGCTACGGCATGGCCTCGGTCCGCTTCATCTGCGGCACCCAGGAGGTCCACAAGGAGCTGGAGGCACGCCTGTCCGCGTTCCTCGGGCAGGAGGACACGATCCTGTACTCCTCCTGCTTCGACGCCAACGGCGGTGTCTTCGAAACCCTGTTGGGCCCCGAGGACGCGGTGATCTCCGACGCGCTGAACCACGCCTCCATCATCGACGGCATCCGGCTGTCCAAGGCCCGCCGCTTCCGCTACGCCAACCGTGATCTGGCCGATCTGGAGCGGCAGTTGAAGGAGGCCGCGGGCGCCCGTCGCAAGTTGGTCGTCACCGACGGCGTCTTCTCCATGGACGGGTACGTCGCACCGCTGAAGGACATCTGCGACCTCGCCGACCGCTACGACGCCATGGTCATGGTCGACGACTCGCACGCCGTCGGCTTTGTCGGCCCCGGCGGTCGCGGCACCCCCGAGCTGCACGGCGTCATGGACCGCGTCGACATCATCACCGGCACCCTCGGCAAGGCCCTCGGCGGGGCCTCCGGCGGATACGTCGCCGCCCGTGCCGAGATCGTCGCCCTGCTGCGTCAGCGCTCACGGCCGTACCTCTTCTCGAACACGCTCGCCCCGGTGATCGCCGCGGCCTCCCTGAAGGTCCTGGACCTGCTGGAGTCGGCGGACGACCTGCGGGTGCGGCTGCGTGAGAACACGGCCCTGTTCCGCCGCCGGATGACGGAGGCGGGCTTCGAGATCCTCCCCGGCGACCACGCCATCGCCCCCGTGATGATCGGCGACGCCTCCCGGGCGGGCCGGCTCGCGGAGCTGCTGCTGGAGCGCGGGGTGTACGTGATCGGGTTCTCCTACCCGGTGGTACCGCAGGGCCAGGCACGGATCCGTGTCCAGCTGTCGGCCGCCCACTCGACCGAGGACGTGAACCGCGCGGTGGAGGCCTTCGTGTCCGCCCGCGCGGAGCTGGAGGGCTCGACCCACGCGGAGCTCGGGGGCTGAGCGGGCCCGAGAGGCGAGCCGGAGCACACGGGTGCATTTGAGACAATCGATCCCATGATCGAAGCGCGGCGGCTCCACATCCTGCGTGCGGTGGCCGACCACCGCACGGTGACGGCGGCTGCCGCCGCGCTGTACCTCACGCCCTCGGCGGTCTCCCAGCAGCTGACGGCCCTGGAGCAGGAGACCGGCCACCGGCTGGTCGAGCGGGGCGCGAAAGGCGTACGGCTGACTCCGGCCGGCGAGATCCTGCTCGGGCACACCAACGCGGTCCTCGCCCAGCTGGAGCGGGCGGAGGCCGAACTCGCCGCGTACGGCGCGGGGGAGGCCGGCACCGTCACCGTCGCCTCCTTCGCGACCGGCATCGCCCTGGTCGTGGCCCCCGCGGTGACCCGGCTCGCCAGGACGGCCCCCGGCATCCATCTGCGTGTCCAGGACGCCGAGGGCGACGCCAGCCTGCCGATGGTGCTGGACCGGCAGGTCGACGTGGCGGTCGCGGTGGAGTACCGCGGGGCCCCGCCCGCCGACGACCCCCGCCTGGCCCACGTGCCCCTGTACGCCGAGCCCTTCGACGCGGTCGTCCCGGCCGGCCATCGGCTCGCCGACGCGGGCGAGGTGCCCCTGGCGGAGCTCGCCAAGGACCTGTGGATCGGCCCCTACCCGGGCAACCCCTGCCACGACGTGGTGGTCCTGGCCTGCGAGAACGCCGGTTTCCAGCCGCGACTGGAGCACTCCTCGGACGACTTCCGCGCGGTGGTGGCCCTGGCGTCGGCGGGCGCCGGCGTGGCCCTGGTGCCGCGCTCGGCGCTGCGCGGGATGGACCTCGCGGGGGTGGTCGTACGACCGGTGGACGGCGCGGCCCCGACGCGGCGGGTGTTCGCGGCGGTGCGCCGCGGGGCCGAGACGCATCCGCTGATCCGGCCGGTGCTGGAGGCGCTGGGCGAGGCGGCCGGGGCGTAGCCGGCGACTGAGAGCTCGCGGAAACCTCCGTGTTTCATATCGGGGATATCGTCCCGGATATGAAACGCGATGTGGTCGAGAGCGAAGTGGACTCCGTCGATGTCCGTCTCGCCGCCCGGCTCGCCGGGTTGCGGGCCGAACGCGATTGGTCCCTGGGGGAGTTGGCGGAACGCAGCGGGGTCAGCAAGTCGACGCTCTCGCGGGCCGAGCGGGCCGAGATCAGTCCGACCGCCTCCCTGCTGAACCGGCTGTGCGGGGTCTACGGGCGGACCATGTCGCAGCTGCTCAGCGAGGTCGAGGCCGAGCCCTCTCCGGTGGTGCGCGGCGCCGAGCAGACGCTGTGGGAGGACCCGGCCTCCGGGTTCGTACGACGGTCCGTGTCCCCGCCGCACCCCGGCCTGCGCGGTGAACTCGTCGAGGGACGCCTCGCCGCCGGTGCCGACATCTCCTACGACCGCCCGCCCGTACCCGGTCTCGAACAGCACATCTGGGTGCTGGCGGGCGCGCTCGACGTCACCGCCCAGGGGGTCGAGCACCACCTCGATGCCGGGGACTGCCTGAGGCTGCGCGTGTGGGGAGCGACCCGGTTCCGCTGCACCGGCCCCGACCCGGTCAGGTATGTGCTGGCGGTGGTGCTGCCGTGACCGTCACCCGCCTGGACGAAGCCCAACTGACCGGCCGTATCGACGAGTTGGCCGAGCTGCTGGTCGACACCGTGGACGGCGGTGCCTCCATCGGGTTCCTCGCGCCCCTCGACCGGGCCGCGGCCGTCGCCTGGTGGAAGGAGCGCGCGGGTGCGGTGGCCGCCGGTCGGCTGGCGGTGTGGGCGGCCTGTGACGGGCAGCGCGTGGTCGGCACGGTCAGCCTGGCCTTCCCCGACAAGCCCAACTCCCGCCACCGCGCGGAGCTGGTCAAGCTGATGGTGCACCGGGACGCCCGCGGGCGCGGCCTCGGACGCACGCTCCTCGGCCTCGCGGAGGACGCCGCCGTCGCGACCGGCATCACCCTCCTCCACCTCGACACCGAGACCGACAGCCCCGCCGAGCGTCTCTACGGCTCGGCCGGCTGGACCCGGGCCGGGGTCATCCCCGACTACGCGGCCGATCCCGGCGGACGGCTGCGGCCGACGACGCTGTACTACAAGCGGCTGGGCGCGACCGCTCCCGCCACCTGAAGTTCCCTCCGGACGAGTGGGCGGCCGTTCCCACCAGGTGATTGTCAGTGCGGGCCGATACGGTGCCTGTCATGCCGGACGCCGAAGACGTACGCCGTATCGCCCTGTCCCTGCCGGACACCACGGAGAAGATCGCCTGGAGCATGCCCACGTTCCGGGTCGCGGGCAAGATGTTCGCCACGCTGCCCGAGGACGAGACCTCCCTCGCCGTGCGCTGCCCCAAGGAGGAGCGCGACGAACTGGTGCTGGCGGAACCGGGGAAGTTCTGGATCGCCGACCACGAGGCGCAGTTCGCGTGGGTGCGCGCCCGCCTCACCGCGATCGAGGACGAGGCCGAACTGCGGGACATCCTCGCCGACTCCTGGCGGCAGGCGGCCCCGTCGCGACTGCTCGACGCGTATCCGGAGCTGGGGCTGCCGGACGCGCCTAGGGGGTGAGGAAGCCGCCGATCCGCTCCCGCAGCGACCGCGCGTCCAGCCCGTGCGCACGGACATGCTCCTCGACCGTTCCGTACCGCCGCAGCTCCCGGCGCCCCACCCCGAGGCCCAGCACCCGGTGCGGTACGTCGGCCAGGGCGTCGTTCGCCGCCGCCGTCGAGGTGCCCGCCAGATACGGCTCGACCAGGACGACATCGGTTCCCGCGGTCCGCGTGGCCCGGCGCAGCGCGGCCGCGTCGAAGGGCCGTACGGTCGTCGCGTACAGGACGGTGAGGTCGAGGCCCTCGGTGGCGGCGAGCACGTGGTCGAGCATCGGCCCGACGGCGACCACGACTCCCGAGCGTCCCTCGCGGACGGTCCGGAACCCCTCGCCGTCGACCGGGCGCCCCTCCCGGTTGGCCTGGAGGGACAGCCGTACGTAGACCCTGTCGTCGCCCGCCGCGACGGCGTGCCGCAGCAGGGTCTCGGCCTCGTCCGGGTGCCCGGGCACATGGACGGTCCAGCCGTCGAGGGTGTCGAGGAGGGCCACGTCCCCGGGCGCCATGTGCGTGTAGCCGCCGGCGGGCCAGTCGAAGGAGGCCGCCGCGCTCACCAGGACCGCGCCCGCCTCCTGGTGCCCGAGGTCCAGCTTGACCTGCTCGAAGGGCCGCTCCACCAGGAAGCTGGCGAAGGTGTGCAGGACGGGCCGCAGCCCGGTCAGTGCCAGCCCCGCGCCCGTGCCGACGAGGAGCTGCTCGCGGATGCCGACGTTGACGACCCGGTCGGGATGGCGGCGGGCCGCCTGGGCGAAGCCGTCCCTGCCGATCTCGGCGAGGACGACGGCGACCCGGGGATCCTCGTCGAGCAACCGCGAGACGACGGCGGTGAATCGGTCACGCATGGTGTCCATGGGAGTACGTACCTCTTTTCGGGAGGAGCGGTGGAGACCCGGCGGCCTCGGAGACATGGAGCTCTGAAGCAGGGGAGGCTCAGGCGGACTTCGGCTCGACCCGGGCCACGACCACGTGCGGCCGCCCCGGATGCGGGGCCGTGAAGGCGGCGTGCAGCGCCTCGTGGTCACGGCCGTCGACCGTGACGGCGGACCAGCCCGCGGCCTCGAACCGGGCCGCGATCCCGCCCGGCCTGGCGTGGCCGGCGGAGGAGTTGTCGACGACGACGGTGTGCAGGCGCTCCAGCCCGGCGGGCCCGGCGAAGGCGATGGCCTCGTGGTTGCTGCCCTCGTCCAGCTCGGCGTCCCCGATCAGCACCCACACCCGCGGCTCGTCCAGGCCCTGGGCGCGCAGGCCGAGGGCCATGCCGACGCCGATCGGCAGTCCGTGCCCCAGCGAGCCGCTGCCGATCTCGGCACCGGGCACCAGGACCCGGTCGGGGTGGTGGCCGAGCGGGGAGTCGTACGAGCCGAAGCCCGGCAGCCAGTCCACGGGCACGAAGCCCTTCGCGGCCAGCACCGCGTAGTACGCCATCGGTCCGTGCCCCTTGGACAGCAGGAACCGGTCCCGCCCGGGGTCGTCCGGGTGCTCCGGGCGTACCCGCAGGACACGTTCGTAGAGCACCCACAGCACGTCCAGGGTGGAGGTCGCCGCCGGTCCGTGCTTCTCGTCGCCCGTCATCAGGCCCATGAACCGGGGCAGGTCCTCGTAGTCGTACGTGCGTCCGCGTTCCTCGGTGATCGTCATGCGGTCGACCGTGCAACCTCGACCAAACTTGAGGTCAAGCGGGAAAGGGGTGCGCGACCATCGACCCGAGTGCGGTATGGTTTCTTTGCGCGTTCGGCCGGGGGAAACCCCAGGTCAGACGGGCACCGGGACGTGGCGCAGCTTGGTAGCGCACTTGACTGGGGGTCAAGGGGTCGCAGGTTCAAATCCTGTCGTCCCGACCAGCTTCACGCAGGTCGGAGGCCGTTTTCTCAGGAATGGGAAAACGGCCTTTCTCGTAGGTCAGTCCAGCCCGGTGCCGTCCGCGTAGAGAGGGAAGGCCGCGGCGAGTTTCTCGACCCGCCTGCGCAGTTCGTCCTCGGGGCGTTCGCCCTTCAGGGACTCCGCGATGATGTCGGCGACCTCGCGGAACTCCACCTCGCCGAAGCCTCGGGTGGCCAGGGCGGGTGTGCCGATACGCAGGCCCGAGGAGACCATCGGCGGTCGGGGGTCGAAGGGCACCGCGTTGCGGTTGACGGTGATGCCGATGCGGTGCAGCCGGTCCTCGGCCTGCTTGCCGTCCAGCTCGGAGTTCCTCAAGTCGACCAGGATCAGATGGACTTCGGTGCCGCCGGTCAGGACGGTGATGCCGGCCTCGGCGACATCGTCGGCGAGCAGCCGGCCGGCGAGGATCTTCGCACCCCGCAGCGTGCGCCGCTGGCGCTCCCTGAACTCCTCCGAGGCGGCCACCTTGAAGGCCACCGCCTTGGCCGCGACGACATGCTCCAGCGGTCCGCCCTGCTGACCCGGGAAGACCGCCGAGTTGATCTTCTTGGCCAGGTCGGCCCGGCTGAGGATCACACCGCCGCGCGGGCCGCCGAGCGTCTTGTGGGTGGTGGTCGTGACGACGTCGGCGTACGGCACCGGGTTCGGATGCAGTCCCGCGGCCACCAGTCCGGCGAAGTGCGCCATGTCCACCATCAGGTAGGCGCCCACCGCGTCGGCGATCCGGCGGAACTCGGCGAAGTCCAGCTGCCGGGGATAGGCCGACCAGCCCGCGACGATCATCTTCGGCCGGTGCGCGAGGGCGAGCTGCTCCACCTCGTCCATGTCGACGCGCAGGTCCGACTTGCGCACGTGGTACGGCACGACGTCGTACAGCTTGCCCGAGTAGTTGAGGCGCATGCCGTGGGTCAGATGCCCACCGTGGGCCAGGTCGAGCCCCAGGATGGTGTCGCCGGGCTGCAACAGGGCGAACATCGCGGCCGCGTTGGCCTGGGCGCCGGAGTGCGGCTGGACGTTCGCCGCCTCGGCGCCGAAGAGCTCCCTGACCCGGGCGATGGCCAACCGCTCGATGACGTCCACGTGTTCACAGCCGCCGTAGTAGCGACGGCCTGGGTAGCCCTCGGCGTACTTGTTGGTCAGGACCGAGCCCTGGGCCTCCATGACCGCGGCCGGGGCGAAGTTCTCCGAGGCGATCATCTCGAGGGTGGACTGCTGGCGGTGCAGCTCGGCGGCCACCGCGGCGGCGATCTCCGGGTCGAGTTCGCCGAGCGGGAGGGAGAGGGGGGAGGTGGGCGTGGTGAGCGACGTACTCGTTGCCATCTGTGCACCATCCTGAGAGCCAACTCATGGGCAACTGATATATCAACCTCTGGGGTAAAGTATGGGAGCTTGTCGAACAGGTCAAGGGGGCATCCATGGAGCAGACAGCTGCCCAGGTCGAGGAGCTGTCGCTCGCCGAGCGCGCGTACCGCGCCATCCGCGACCGGCTCGTCATGCTGGAGATCCGCCCCGGCGCACCGATCAACGAGGAGCAACTGGGCCAGTTGCTCGGCGTCGGCCGCACCCCGGTGCGCGAGGCGCTCAAGCGGCTCCAGTACGAGCGCCTGATCACCACCTACCCCCGGCGCGGCACCTTCGCCACCGAGGTCAACATCACCGACCTCGCCCATATCTCCGAGGTGCGCCAGGAGCTGGAGCCCCTGGCCGCGGCCCAGGCCGCACGGCGCGCCACGGCCGCCGACCGGGCGAACCTCACGGCGCTCCGCGCGGAGCTGGACGACGGCGGCCTCGGCCGGGACCCCGCGGAGCTGATGCGGCTGGACCTGAGGGTCCACCGGGCCATCTACACCGCCACGCACAACCCGTACCTGGAGGACACCCTCGTCCGCCACGACAACCTGGCCACCCGCATCTGGTGCCTGTTCGTGGACCGGCTGGCCGACATGGCCGGCCATGTCGAGGAGCACGGTCCGCTGATCGCGGCGATCGTCGCCGGTGACGCCGACCGGGCGGCACGGCTGGCCCGCGGCCACGTGGAGGGCTTCGAGCGGGCCGTGCGCGAGGCCATCTGAGTCCGGTCTACTCCCCGGAGGGCGAGGGCAGTTGGACCCCGGGGGCCGGCGGCGTGCCGAGGTTCGGGGTGCCGGTCTCGTCCCCGTCGAGGTCGGTGCACTGGCGCACCACCCGCAGTTCATTGCCCTCGCACCGCAC
The DNA here is from genome assembly GCF_042669125.1 of Streptomyces sp. NPDC057253. Classification (NCBI taxonomy): domain Bacteria; kingdom Bacillati; phylum Actinomycetota; class Actinomycetes; order Kitasatosporales; family Streptomycetaceae; genus Streptomyces; species Streptomyces sp. NPDC057253. The sequence goes on from NZ_JBHUXV010000011.1 coordinate 120,075, forward strand.
CTCGTACAGTTTCCCGCGCGCGTTCTCGAAGGGGCGGTGCAGGATCATCAGCAGCCGGCCGTCGAAGGCCCGGAACAGCATGCCGTGCCCGCTGTCGTCCCGGACCAGCGGCCGGCGCTGCTCCCAAGGCCCGGTCAGCTCACCGGACTTGGAGACCGCGTAGGTCTGCACGTAACCACCGCTGACGGTGCCGTCCGCACCGGCCGTGTTCTTCTCGTACGTCGACCACAGCATGAAAAGGGCGCCGCCAGGGCCGCGGTGGAGCTGGGGGCCGTCGGTGACGTAGGGCGCGAGCTGGTGCGGTACGCCCGCGGGGATCTGCTCGCCGAGCCAGGACGCGTCCGAGCCCTTGAACAGGAAGACGGGGTCGCCGATCGTGCCGGTGAGATCCGGGGCCAGCCGGATGGCCTCCATGGTCCCGTCGACGGTCTGGAGCCACTCGTGCGCGTACACCATCCAGGGCTGCCCGGCCGGATCGACGTGGAGCGTGCCGTCGAGCGTCATGAGGCGGGCGGGCGGGGTCGGCCCGGTCGGGTCCACGACGGTGAAAGGGCCCAGCAGCGAGTCGGACACGGCGGTGACCGTGCCGCGCGCGTGGTTCGGCAGCTGGAAGGGCGTGCCCCACCGGCCCGCGGGCGGCACCGGGAGCCGGTGGCTCTCGTCGTGCAGCGTGGTGAAGAGGTAGTACCTGCCGCCCCAGGCGTGCACCTCCGGCGCCCACCCGCCGTTCCGCGCCCAGAGCCCCTGCTGCTCGTCGGTCCGGAACACCACCACGGGCCGCGTCCACTCCCGCAGGTCACGACTGCGGTAGACCATCGTCCCGACCCCCTCCACCCCCGACACGGACGGCTCGTTGGAGGTGTAGAGGTGGTACGTTCGCGTCGCCTCGTCGGCCACGACGAACGGATCGTGCAGCGGCATGTCGGGCAGCCGCAGGAGCTCGGTGTCGGTCACGGTCGCACGATACGTGGACGTCGGGCCCGTGCACCCGGGCGCTTCAGCCGACGGGACGCTCGAGGCGGACCGTCATCTCCACCCGTACGTCGTCCCCCGCGTCGAGCCCCTCCGGCAAGCGCACGGCGTTCTTGAGCGGCAGCAGGTAGCCGCCGTCCTTCGGGAAGAGCGACGTCGTGAAGGTGACCTCGCCGACGCGGGCCTCGACCGGGATCACGCCCCAGCCGTACGTGGCCGTCCTGGCGACCTCGCCGATGTCGGCGGACTCCTGGTCGGGCACCGGGACGAAGTAGTACGGCGCCGGGCCGCGCCATTCGATCACCCGGCCGGTGAAGGTGAGCCGCATGGGTCCCCCGTCGGTTCGAAGACGTCAGGAGACGTTGTACCGCGCCGCGATGTCCGTGAGATAACCCCGCAGCAGGATCTTCGCCTCCTCCAGCAGCGCCGCGTCCCCCTTCACGTCCCGGCGGAACGCCTCCTGCGCGAGGGCGTCGGCGGCGAGGACGGCCGCGTGGCAGACGCGGGCGAGGGCGTCGTCGTCCTCGGCGAGACGCAGGGCGAGCAGGATGCGGCGGATCCCGTCGGCCATCCGGAGCTTGTGCTCACGGTCCGCGGCCCGGGTCCGCTCGGTCAGTCCGCTTCCGAACCACAGGGCGCGGAAGCCGTGTTCGGTGCGGTAGATCTCCGCGTACGCGTCGATGAGGACACCGACCGGGTCCTCCCAGCGCTCGCCGGCCGCGGCCGCCACGAGCGCGTCCATCGCGGCTTCCAGCTTCGCGAAGTAGCCGGCCGCCAGCGCCTCGATGATCGCACCGCGGTCGGGCAGGTACTGGTACAGCGAGCCGACCGACACCCGGGCCTCGGACGCGATCCGGGTCGTGGTGAGCGCCTCGACGCCCTCCTCGACCAGGATGCGCTCGGCGGCGTCCAGCACCCGGGCCAACCGGGCCCGGCTGCGGGCCTGTTGGGGAGTGCGGCGCAGGGAGGCGATCCATGCGGCCGGGTCGGAGTCCGCGCCGGGCTCGCTCACGCACCAACCTCCAAACCTGAACGTGACTTTGTTTCAGGTTTAGGTTAGCGTCGCGCGCATGACCGACTCAAGCCCGGTGCTGAGCGAGGAGCGGGCCGCCGTGGCGGCCGCCTGCCGCCGTCTGGGGGCCGAGGGCCTGCTCATCGGTACGGCGGGCAACGTCAGCGTGCGGGTCGGGGACCGCGTGGCCATCACCGCGACCGGAGCCGTCCTCGCCGAGCTCACCCCGGACCAGGTGACCGTCGTGGACCTCGACGGCGAGATCATGGCCGGAAGCCTGCTGCCGACCTCGGAGCTCGACCTCCACCTCGGTGTCTACCGCCGCTACGGCACCACCGCGGTCGTCCACACCCACGCCCCGATGGCCACCGCGCTCTCCCTCGTCCTCGACGAACTGCCCTGCATCCACTACCAGTTGCTCGCCCTCGGCGGCACCGTCCGGGTCGCCCCCTACGCCACCTTCGGCACCCCGGAACTCGCCGAGTCGGTGCTCACCGCGCTGGAGGGGCGGGGCGCCGCCCTGATGGCCAACCACGGCGCGGTCACCCATGCCCCGACCCTCGACAAGGCAGTCGAGCACGCACTCCTCCTCGAATGGGCCTGCGGTGTGTACCAGCGCGCGGCCGCCCTCGGGACACCGCGCGCCCTCGACGAACAGCAGCAGATCGCGGTGATCGAGGCCGCCCTCGCCCGCAACTACGGCACCACGCAATCCGCACAGGAGAGGAACAGATGAACGTCGTCACCATGGGTGTGCACGTCCTGGACGTGCTGGTCCGGCCGGTCGAGGAGATACCCGAGGGGCAGGGCGCGACCCTGGTCGAGGACATCCGCATGACCGCCGCGGGCACCGCCGCCGGCACCGCCCTGACCCTCGCCAAGCTGGGCGCCTCGGTCCGCACGGCCGGCGCGATCGGCACCGACCCCACCGGCGACCTGCTGATCCAGCTGCTGCGGACGGCGGGCATCGACACCGAACTGCTGGTGCGGCGCAGGGACACCGCCACCTCCGCGAGCGTCCTGCCGATCCGCCCCAACGGCGACCGCCCCTCCCTCCACCTCCTCGGCGCCAACATCACCTACGGCCTCGACGACGTCCCCTGGGACGCGGTCGCCCAAGCGAGCCACCTGCACCTCGGCGGCCCCGAACTGATCGGCGCCGACGTCGCCGCCCGCATCCTGGCGCACGCCAAGGACCACGGCGTGGTCACCTCGGTGGACCTCCTGGCCCCGGGCTACCTCGGCACCTTCGACCAGGTCGAACCGCTGCTCCCGTACGTCGACTTCCTGCTCCCCAACGACGACCAGGTCCTCGGTTTCAGCGAGGAGGACGACCTGGTCGCCGGTGCCAGGAAGTTCCTGGCCGCCGGGGTGGGCCTGGTCGCGGTCACCCGCGGCGGCGAAGGAGCCCTCCTCGTCACCGCCGAGGACACCGAGACCGTGCCCGCCTTCGAGGTCGAGGTCGTCGACACCACCGGTTGCGGCGACGCCTTTTCGGCGGGCTTCCTGCGCGGGCTGAGCCTCGGCCGTACGCCCCGCGAGGCGGCCGTCCTCGGCAGTGCCGCGGCCGCGCTGGTCGCGCAGGGACTCGGCAGCGACCACGGGGAGTTCGACCTGGCGGAGGCCGACGAGTTCTCGATGACGAGCAAGGTCCGCGCCTAGCCGGAGCGGTGAAGGAGGGGTGCGGAATGGGCGTGGGGCGCCCGGTGTTGCGGCAGCATCGAGTTCCACCGCACTCCCTGGGAGTTCCCATGCCCCGCTCCGAAGCCCGCGTCGCCACCGACCGCCCGCACCGCTACGCCAAGCAGCTCGCCTCGCACCTCGGGCGCCGCTCCACGACCAGCTGGGACGAGGAGAGCGGTGAGGGCAGCCTGCTCTTCCAGAACGGAGGCAAGGGCTCCCTCACCGCCACCGAGGGCGCGCTGCTGCTGACCCTGGAGACGGAGGCCGAACACCTCGACCTCCTGGAGGGCGTGGTCGGCAGCCACCTGGTCCGCTTCGGCACCAAGGACGAACTCGTCGTCGAGTGGACGCGGGACGGCGGCGAGCCGGGCACCACCCAGCGCAGGGAATCCGACTGAGCGGCTCAGATCACACAGCCGACATGGGCCAGCGCCTGCTTGAGCAGCACTCCGTGCCCGCCGGGCATCTCGCTCTCCACCGCCGGTGACAGGGCCTCCTGCGGGCTGAACCACACCAGGTCCAGGGCGTCCTGGCGGGGCCGGCAGTCGCCGGACACCGGGACCACGTAGGCGAGGGACACCGCGTGCTGGCGCGGGTCGTGGTACGGGGTGATCCCCTGGGTGGGGAAGTACTCCGCCACCGTGAACGGCTGGAGCGAGGAGGGGATCCGGGGCAGGGCCACGGGTCCCAGGTCCTTCTCCAGGTGACGCAGCAGCGCGTCCCGGACCCGCTCGTGGTGCAGAACGCGGCCGGAGACCAGAGTCCGGCTGACCGTTCCGTCGGGTCCGATGCGCAGCAGCAGGCCGACGCTGGTGACTTCGCCGCTGTCGTCGACGCGCACGGGCACGGCCTCGACGTACAGGATGGGCATCCGGGCGCGGGCCTGCTCAAGATCGTCGGCGCTCAGCCAGCCGGGCGTGGTATCGGTCAAGTCAGACATTGCTAGATCATACTTTCCGGGGACGGCGGGCGCTCAGTCGCGCCCGCCTGGTGGGACAGGGGCCGGGGCAGGAAGTCCGTAGAGGCGGCGGGCGTTGTCCCCGCTCGCCCAGGCCGCGATGCGCAAGGCGTCCGGCAGGCTCAGCTCGTCGGCGTCCACCCGCTCCTGGAGCAGATCGGCCAGACCGCGCCGGAAGGACAGCGCGCCGAGCAGATGGAATTCGGCCACGCCGTACGCGTCCGAGCTGTACAGCAGCTTGCGGAACGGCGTGATCTCCAGCGCCTCCGCCAGGATCGCCCGGGACCGCGCCGGGCCGACGAAGTGCAGCGTGAGGCCCACGTCCAGGTACACCTGCTCGAACACCGCGGCCAGATAGGCGGCCTGCCGCTGGTACGGCCAGCAGTGCAGCAGCAGGACCGGGATGGTGCCCGCGGTCAGGTGCAGCCAGTCCGTGAGGTGGGTCGGGTCGACGCGGTGCATCCGGATGTCACTGTCGCCGAACCCGGTGTGCAGCTGGAGCGGCAGGCCCAGGTCCACGGCGGTCCACAGCAGATGCCGTACCAGAACCGGATCGGCCAGCCGGCCGCCTCGGGCCAGCCACTCCCCGGCCGCGCGGATGACCTCCTGGTCGGTGGGCCGGGCCGGGTCCAGGTCGAAGCCGGTGCGGTAGGCGGCGACCGACTTCACCGCCACCACGCCCGGCCGCCCCACGGCCTCCAGGGCCGCGGCGCGGAACGTGTCGGCGTAGGCCCGCGCCCGCACTCCCCGCGCCGCCACCGCCTCGGCGACGCTCTCCAGCCGGACCACCTCGTACGCCGTCCCGCCCGCCGCCTCCGCGAGCTGGGCCGGGGTGCTGAGACGTTCCGGCAGATACCCGGTGTCCACGCAGAAGACGTCCGTGCCCGCCGCCGTCAGGAAGCGGCGGTTGACCTCCCGCGGACCGAGCTCCGCGCGCCGGGCCAGGTAGTCCTCCGGGGAGGCGTGGCGCGGCAGGTCGAGGACGGGCGCGCAGTGGCGGCGGACCGCCACGCCGACGGGGCTGTCGAAGGACGAGATCCCGGGCCAGAGCGCACCCTCGGTGAGCAGCGACTCGAAGCCCGGGCGGTCCAGGGCGCCGGTGACGACCCCGTGGCAGTGGTGGTCCACGAGGCGGGCGCCGGCGAGGGCCTCCTGGACGGGATGCGCGCCCGTACCCGGCTGAGGGGGAGGTCCGCTCATGCTCAGTACTTCCAGCGGTACGCCGCCGCGATCTGCTCGTCGTCCAGCTCGGCCACCGCATCGCTCTCCCCGAACCGCACGGCGACCACGGCGTCGGCGAGGGCCGGGCCCAGCGCGGCCCGAAGCCGTTCGTCGGCGCGGAACGCCCGCACCGCCTGGGAGAGCGAGGTCGGCAGCCGTCGTACGCCCGCCGCGGCGGCCTGGTCGGCGGGGAGCAGGGCCGGATCGCCGGTGATCTCCCTGGGCAGCGGCATGGCCGAGGTCAGCCCGTCGAGTCCGGCGGCGATCAGGCCGGTGAGGGCGAGATACGGATTGGCCGCCAGGTCGACCGGCTTCAGCTCCATGTTCGCGGACCGGTCGGTCAGGCCCGCCGTGCCGGTGACGATCCGGACGGCCGCCTCCCGGGTCTCGCGGCCCCAGACGCTGAACACCCCGGCCCACTGGGAGGGTTTGAGGCGCAGATAGCTCGCCGGGCTCGGCGCGGTCAGGGCGGTGAGCGCGTGCAGATGGGCCAGCACACCCGCGATGAAGGACTCCGCGTCCGCGGTCATGCCGTACCGGCCCTTGCCGCCGGAGTGCAGGTTCACGCCGTCGCGCCAGACGGAGAGGTGGAGATGGCCGCCGTTGCCCACCCCCTCCGCGAAGACCGCCGGGGCGAAGGAGACGACGAGTCCGTGCCGCTGGGCCACCGCCCGGATCGTCTGCCGCACGAGCACGCTGACGTCGGCCGCCGCCACCGGGTCCAGCGCACTCGTGGAGATCTCGAACTGCCCCGCCGCGTACTCGGGATGGAGCTGCTCCACCTCGATGCCCTGCTCGGCGCAGGCCGCCAGCAGGTCGGCCGTGTAGTCGCCGAGTTCGACCTGCCGGACGGCGCCGTACGCCGGCCCCCACGCGGCGGGCACGAACGGGCCGTCGGCCACCGGGCCCCGGCCCACCGCCCACTCGATCTCGACGCCCGCCTTGAAGGTGATGCCGTACCGCTCGGCCGCCTCGGTGACGATCCGCCGCAGCACCGTGCGGGAGCAGCCCGGATGCGGCTCGCCCTCCTGAGTGATCCGGTCGACCGGCGCCCAGGCCCAGCCGGGCTGCCCGGCCAGCGCCACCAGCCGGTCCAGGTCGGGGTAGAGGCGAAGATCGCCGTCGGGGGAGCCGAAGGCGTCGGTGGTGACGATGGAGTCGTTGGCCAGGAAGGTGTCGAACACCGGCGACATGCCCACGCCCCAGGCCGCCGCGGAGGGCAGCTTGGCCGTCGGAACCGTCTTCACCCGGCAGACGCCCGCGGTGTCGACGTAGGCCAGCACCACGCCGTGCACACCCTTCTTGGTCAGCTCGTCGCCCAGTGCGGTGGCCCGCTCCACGTCACCGGGACGGCCGCCGGGGACGGGATCGGCAAGGGTGGTCATACGTCCTCCACGACGGGCTCGGCTGGATCGGATCCCGCGTCAGGGTTTCACGGCCACCGCACCGAACTGCGGTACCACGGCCGGGGAGTCCGAATCGGCACGCCACCGCGAACAGGAGACCAGGCCCGGTTCGAGCAGGTCGAGGCCCTCGAAGAAGCCGGCGATGTCCTTGCCGCTGCGGGCCGTGATCGGCGGAGTGGCGTTCTCGTTCCAGAACTTCATGGCCGGGATCTGCCCCTCGCCGCCCAGCTCCGCGTCGAACGTGGGGTGGGTCAGGGCGAGATGGCTGCCCGCGGGCATCGCCGCCATGACCTCGCGCGCGATCCGGCGGGCCTCGTCGGTGTCCAGGACGAAGTTGAGGATGCCGAGCATCATCACCGCCACCGGCTTGCTGAAGTCCAGCGTCCGGGAGGCGCGTTCGAGGATGGCGGCCGGGTCGTGGACGTCGGCGTCGATGTAGTCGGTGACGCCCTCGGGCGTGCTGGTCAGCAGGGTGCGGGCGTGCACGAGGACGATCGGGTCGTTGTCGACGTAGACGATCCGCGCGTCGGGCGCGATGCGCTGCGCGATCTGGTGGGTGTTGTCCACCGTCGGCAGTCCGGTGCCGATGTCGAGGAACTGCCGGATGCCCCGCTCCTCGGCGAGGAAGCGCACCGAGCGGCCCAGGAACCAGCGGTCCGCGCGGGCGATCTCCCGGATGATCGGGAACATCCCGGCGACATGGTCGCCGACCCGCTGGTCGACCTCGTAGTTGTCCTTGCCGCCGATCCAGTAGTTCCACACGCGCGCGTTGTGCGCCACACCTGTGTTCAGCCTCGCCGATGCGCCCGACGGGGTGTGGCTCTCGCTCACGACGGTGCTCCTTCTCGTGCCTGCGGCCGTTGTCGCCATTGTGCCGTCCGATGATCAGCCTGTCCCGGGAACCGCGACCTGAACGCCCCGTCCGAGATGCTCACGGACCCTTCGGCGGCGACACTGGCCGGGTACCGACCCCTTGGCGCGAGGAGTGCGCATGCTGCCCGGATTCCTCACCAGGGCGGTCGAGTTGCTGCTCGGCCGGGACGGACGCTCGCTCCATCTGAAGGCGGCGGGCGGTGCGACGGCCGTCCTGCTCGTCGTGATGCTCCTCGGTTCCTGGGCGGTTCTCGCCGCCGAGGACGGGGCGCGGGGCGCCAACCTGACCTCGTACCCCAAGGCCCTGTGGTGGTCGGTCGAGACGGCGACCACGGTCGGATACGGCGACTTCTTCCCGGTGACCTGGTGGGGCCGGGTCGTCGGCACGGTCGTCATGGTCGTCGGGATCACGACGTACGGCATGGTCACCGCGGCCCTCGCGACCTGGTTCGTGGCGCGGGAGCAGAAGCGGCGGCATGGGCTCCACGAGGCCGGCGCGGAGACCCTGCACGCCCTGCACGAGCGCTTCGACCGGCTGGAGGAGTTGCTGGAGCCGGCGCGGAAGAGGCGGTGACGCAGACTCGGGCCTCCCCGGTGACCGACCCCTCCGGCACCGGGCCTCCCCGGTCGCCGGCCCCTTCCGCACCAGGCCTCCCCGGTCGCCGTCCCCTCCCGCACCGGGCCTCCCCGGTCGCCGACCCTTCCCCCACCGGGCTCGCCGGTGGTCTTTCCCGGACGGGGCAACCGGTTGTTCAATGGGGCTGAACAGAAGAGGAGCCCCCGTGTCCCCCGCCCCCGTGCCCTCCGTCGGCGCCCGCATCCGGCAGGCGCGGCTGGAGCGTGGGCTGGGGCTGCGTGCCCTGGCCCGGGAGGTCGGTGTCTCGGCCAGCCTGGTCTCCCAGATAGAGACCGGCAAGAGCCAGCCGTCGGTGAGCACCCTGTACGCCATCACCACGGCCCTCGGCATCTCCGTCGAGTCCCTCTTCGAGACGGGGGAGACCGCCGCGGCGATGCCGTCGGCCTCCGTCGCACACGCCCTGGCGGCCTTCGCGGCCGACCCCGCCCGCCGCATCGGCCCCCTGGTCGGCCCGGCTGAGCGGGAGGTGCTGGAGCTGGACTCCGGCGTGGTGTGGGAGCGGCTCGGGCACGTCCCCGGCACCGACGTCGACTTCCTGCTCGTCACCTACCGGCCCGGCGGCTCCTCCTCCGACTCGGGCGGTCTGATGCGGCACACCGGCACCGAGTACGGCTATCTTACCTCCGGCGAACTCGTCCTCACCCTCGGCTTCGACGAGCGGATCCTGCGCCCCGGCGACGCGGTCTGCTTCGAGTCCGCGACCCCGCACCGCTACCGCAACGACGGCGACGAGCCGGCCGTGGGCGTCTGGTTCGTGTCGAGCCAAAGTGTTCAGTGACACTTGACACTCCCCGCGGACGGTCGTTGACTCGAAGGTGGGGGTGGTCGCGATGGCGATCCGCACGTACGGCCCCAATGCCGTCGACTGGGAAGAGCGCGTCGACCTGGACCGGCTGCGCACCCAGCGCCTGGCCCGGCTCCACGACAGGCTGAACCGTTCCGAACTGGGCGCCGTGCTCAGCTTCGACTTCGCCAACATCCGCTACATGACCGCCACGCACATCGGCACCTGGGCGATGGACAAGCTGATCCGCTTCGCCCTGCTGGTCCGCGGCGGCGACCCGATCGTCTGGGACTTCGGCTCCGCCGCCCGCCACCACCAGCTCTACAACCCGTGGCTCGACTACAGCGACGGCAAGGGCGGCCCGCCCACCGGAGCCCGCGCCGGTATCTCCACCCTCCGGGGCGCCTTCCACCCGGACGCCGGGATCGCCGAGGACGTCGCCGCGAAGATCGCCGCCGAACTCCGCGCGCACGGCCTGGCCGGCGAACCGCTCGGCGTCGACGTCGCCGAGATGCCCGTCCTCGCCGCCCTGCGCGCCGAGGGCATCGACGTGGTCGACGGCCAGCAGGTCTTCCTGGAGGCCCGCCGCATCAAGACCGGCGACGAGATCTCCCTGCTCGCCCAGGCCTGCGCGATGGTCGACGCGGCCTACGAGGAGCTCTATGCCCACCTGCGCCCCGGAGTCCGCGAGAACGAGTGCGTGGGCCTGGTCAGCAAGGTCCTCTACGACCTCGGCAGCGAGTACGTCGAAGGCGTCAACGCGATCTCGGGGGAACGCTGTTCACCCCACCCGCACGTCTACAGCGACCGCCTGATCCGCCCCGGCGACCCCGCCTTCTTCGACATCCTCCACAGCCACCTGGGCTATCGCACCTGCTACTACCGCACCTTCGCCGTCGGCAGCGCCTCCCGCGCGCAGCGGGACGCGTACGTGCGCTGCCGGGAGTACATGGACGAGGCGATCTCCCTCGTCCGGCCGGGCGCCACCACCGCCGACATCGTCCAGGTCTGGCCGCGCGCCGAGGAGTTCGGCTTCGCCGACGAGACCGCCGCGTTCGCCCTCCAGTACGGCCACGGCGTCGGCCTGTCGATCTGGGAGAAGCCCATCTTCAGCCGCCTGGTCTCCCTGGATCACCCCGAAGTCCTCGAAGAGGGCATGGTGTTCGCCCTGGAGACCTACTGGCCCGCCGCCGACGGCTGGTCCGCCGCCCGGATCGAGGAGGAGCTGGTCGTCACCGCCGACGGCTGCGAGGTCATCACCAAGTTCCCCGCCGAGGAACTGCTGGTGGCGGGCCGCAAGTACTGGACGGTGGGCGGCGAGCTCAACACCGCCCGGGAGGCGCAGTCCCACCTGAACACGGGGACCGGCGATGGACACCGCTGAACTCCTCGCCCTGTACGAGCGGATGGTGCTCATCCGCCGTACGGAGAAGGCCGCCCACGACCTGTTCCTCCAGGGCCTGGTCAAGGGCACCACCCATCTCGCCGCCGGCCACGAGGCGATCGCCGTGGGCGCGAGCGCCGCCCTGCGCGAGGACGACTACGTCTTCGCCACCTACCGCGGCCACCACCACGCGATGGCCCGCGGCGCCACCCCCGAGGAGTGCCTCGCCGAACTCATGCAGCGGGCCACGGGGTTGTGCCGGGCCAAGGGCGGCTCCATGCACCTCACCAAGGCCGCGAGCAACATGCTCGGCTCCTACGCCATCGTCGGTGCCCATCTCCCGATGGCGGTCGGCGCCGCCTGGTCCGCCCGGCTGCGGGGCACGCGGCAGCTCGCGGTCGCCTTCTTCGGGGACGGCGCCACCAACATCGGCGCCTTCCACGAGGCCCTGAACCTGGCCGCCGTGTGGAAGCTTCCGGTGCTGTTCGTCTGCGAGAACAACCTGTACATGGAGTACACGCCGATCGCCGACGTCACTGCGGTGGCCCGGCCCGCCGCCGACCGGGCGCCCGCGTACGGCATCCCCGGCGAGGTGGTCGACGGCAACGACGTCGTCGCCGTCAGCGAGGCGGTGGCACGGCTGGCGCGGCGGGCGCGGGCCGGAGAAGGGCCTGCCGTGCTGGAGGCCGAGACCTACCGGCACTTCGGGCACAGCAGGTCCGACCCGGCGACCTACCGCCCCGCCGAGGAGGTCGAACGCTGGCTCAAGCACGACCCGTTGGACATCGCGAGGGGGCGGCTCGTCGAGGCCGGGGTGCCCGAGCCGACGGTCACCGCCGCCGACGACCGCGCGCGGACGGTCGTGGCGCAGGCTGTCGACGCCGCGAAGGACGCGCCGCCGCCCGATCCGCGGGAGGCGTTCACCGACGTGTGGGCCGACGGAGGTGCGGCATGGCGGACGTGAACGGGGCGCCTGCGGCCGCCCCGCGGCGGATCAGCTACCGGGACGCCGTCGCCGAGGGCATAGCCCGGGAGATGCGGCGCGATCCGTCGGTCGTCTGCCTGGGCGAGGACATCGGCGCGGCCGGCGGGGTGTTCAAGACGACCGTCGGGCTGCACAAGGAGTTCGGGCCCGAGCGGGTGTGGGACACGCCGATCTCCGAACAGGCCATCGTGGGCGCGGCGATGGGGGCCGCGATGACCGGGATGCGGCCCGTCGCGGAGATCATGTTCTCCGACTTTTTGGCCTGTTGTTGGGACTACCTCGCCAACGAGATACCCAAGGTGCGTTACATGACGGGTGGTCAGGTCACCGTGCCCCTCGTCGTGCGCACCGCCAACGGCGGCGGGCTCGGTTTCGGCGCCCAGCACTCGCAGGCCACCGAGAACTGGGCCCTGACCGTCCCCGGCCTGAAGATCGCGGCACCTTCGACGCCCGCCGACGTGATCGGCATGATGGCGGCGGCGATCCGCAGCGACGACCCCGTGGTGTTCTTCGAGCACAAGGGGCTGCTGGCCACCAAGGGCCCGCCCCCCGAGCCGGACCATGTCGTCGACCTCGGACGCGCGGCCGTCGTGCGCGAGGGCGCCGACGTGACGCTCGTGGCGCTCGCCTCGATGGTGCCCGTCGCGCTGACGGCCGCGGAGCGGCTCGCCGAGGAGGACATCGACGTCGAAGTCGTCGACCTGCGCTCGCTCGTGCCGCTCGACACGGCCACCGTCCTCGCCTCGCTCGGCCGGACCTCCCGGCTGGTCGTCGTCGAGGAGAACCCGTACCAGGGCGGCTGGGGCGCGACCGTCGTCTCCGTCGTCGCCGACGAGGGCTTCTCACTGCTGGACGCGCCGGTGCGCCGGGTCGCGGGGGAGTGCGTGCCGCTGCCCTTCGCGGACGTGCTGGAGGAACAGGTCATCCCCACCGTCGACAAGGTCGTGGCCGCCGTCAGGAGCCTGGCCGCGTACTGAACACCCCTGAGGAGGAAGCGCGATGAACCGACGGACACTCCTTCGTGCCGGACACGTGCTCTCGATGGATCCCGACATCGGGGACCTTCCGAGGGGTGACGTCCTCATCGAGGACGGGCGGATCGTGGCCGTCGAGCGCGAGATCAGCGCCGACGCCGAAGTCCTCGACATGACCGGCCGGATCGTGATCCCCGGCTTCGTCGACACCCACCGCCACACATGGGAGGCCTCGATCCGCAACGTGGCGCCGGACGCCACCCTCGACGACTACTTCGTGGACATCCTCGACACCTTCGCCCCCCTCTACACCCCCGAGGACGTGTACGCGGCCAACCTCGCGGGCGCCCTGGAATGCCTCAACGCCGGTATCACCACGCTCGTCGACTGGTCCCACATCAACAACACGCCCGAGCACCCGGACGCGGCGATCCGGGCCCTGACCGAGACCGGCATCCGCGCCCAGTACGCCTACGGCAGCGCCAACACCTCTCTCGCCGACTACTGGTTCGAGAGCAAGATCGCGATCCCGGGCGACGACGTGCGCCGGATCCGCAACCAGTACTTCGCCTCCGAGGGCCTGTTGACGATGGCCCTCGCCACCCGCGGCCCCGGCTTCTGCGTCAACGACGTCGTCACCTCCGAATGGGCCCTCGCCCGCGAACTCGACATCCCGATCACCGTCCACGTGGCCATGGGACGCCTGGCCGGCCGCTTCGGCATGGTCAAGCAGCTCCACGACCTCGGCCTGCTCGGCCCCGACACCACCTACATCCACTGCTGCTACTTCAGCGAGGAGGAGTGGCGGCTGGTCGCCGACAGCGGCGGTACGGTCTCCATCGCGCCGCAGGTCGAGACGCAGATGGGGCACGGCTGGCCGCCGGTGATGAAGGCCATCGAGCACGGCCTGCGCCCCTCGCTCAGCATCGACGTCGTCACCACCGTCCCCGGCGACATGTTCACCCAGATCCGCGCGGCCTTCGGCGCCGAGCGCGCCCGCGTCAACGCGGACAGCTGGCAGGCCGATGTCCCCGTCCCGGACACCATGTTGACGGCACGTCAGATGCTGGAGATCGCCACCCGCAACGGCGCCCACGTGGCGGGCCTGGAGGACCGCACCGGTTCACTGACCCCGGGCAAGCGAGCAGACGTCGTCGCTGTCGACGCGACTGCCCTGAACGTGGCTCCCGTTCACGACGCGGCCGCCGCGGTGGCGCTGAGCGCAGACGTCTCCAACGTGGAGACCGTCATCGTCGACGGCGTGGTCCGCAAGCGCGACGGCAGGCTCACGGCCGACGTGGCCCGGGCCCGGCGCCTGGTCGAGGAGTCCCGCGACCGGCTGCTGGCCGCGAAGGAGGCCCGGGCGTGACGCTGCACCTGGTGCGCCGCGCCGCCGACGTACCGGAGCCTTCGTACGACGAACACGGCTACCGGCGGCGGGAGTTGGTCGGCGAGGGCGACGGCAGCTCGCACACCGGTTTCGGGGTGTGCGAGCTGCGCCCCGACGGGAGCGTCGCGGCCCATGTGCACTCGTACGAGGAGAGCTTCCACGTCCTCGACGGGAGCGTGATCCTGGACATGCCCGAGGGGCCGTGTCTGCTGGAGGAGGGCGACTACGGCCTCCTGCCGACCGGTGTCCCGCACGCCTGGCGCGGCGCCGGGGACGCGGTGGCCCGCTGGGCGGACATGCTCGCGCCGGTACCTCGGGCCCGGTACGGCCACGACACCCAGCCGGTTCCGCCGTGGCCTGTGCGCGAGGCGGTCCGGATCGACGTCCGCGACCCGCGCACCCGGTCCTTCGGGCACTTCGAACCCGCGCAGATGGACCCCGGGAAGCAGTCCCAGGACCTGCTCGCGGTGTCGGCGAGCATGCGGACCGCGCTCCTCGTCTACAGCGGGATCACCGTGAAGATGATGGTCGACGGCGACCTCGGCGCGGTCGCCTCGACGATGTTCATGGTGCAGTACGCGCCCGACGGCGTCGCGGGCACACACGACCATCCCTTCGAGGAGACCTATCTCTTCCTCGAAGGCGAGGCCGACGCGGTGTTCGACGGGGCCCGCTACCGGCTCGGGCCCGGCGACTGCGCCTGGGCGGGGGCCGGTTGTGTGCACGGCTTCGCCAACGCCGGTGACGGAGCGCTGCGTTGGCTGGAGACCCAGGCCCCGCAGCCGCCGGTGCGGCACTCCTACCGGTTCACGCGGGACTGGGAGTACCTGAGGGAGGCCTCTCGATGAGCAGCGTGGTCGTGGTGGGCGCAACCTCCGGCATCGGGCGGGAGTTCGCCCGGGTCCGGGCGGAGCGCGGCGACGAGGTGGTGATCACCGGGCGGGACGCCCACCGCACCGACACCGTCGCCAAGGAGATCGGCGCCCGCGGGCTCGCGCTGGACCTCGCGCGGCCCAAAGGGATCATCGAAGCGCTCCAAGAGGTGGGAGCCGTCGACCACCTGGTGATCGCGGGCGTCTCCCGCGACGAGAACCGGGTCTCCGACTACGACATCGACGCGGCCGTCCACCTCGTCACGCTCAAGCTCGTCGGCTACACCGCCGTCGTGCACGCCCTGCGGTCCCGTCTCCACGACGACAGCGCCGTCGTGCTGTTCGGCGGCCAGGCCAAGGAGCGGCCCTATCCGGGGGCGACGACCGTGGCCACCGTCAACGCCGGGGTGAGAGGGCTGACGCACGCCCTCGCCGTCGAACTCGCTCCCGTCCGGGTCAACGCGATCCATCCCGGAGTCGTCGGCGACAGCCCCTACTGGCGGGCCAAACCGGAGCACGTACTGGCGGGCCTGCGGGCCAGGACCCCGACCGGCCGGCTCGCGACCGTGGCCGACGTGGTGGACGCCGTGGACTTCCTGCTGCGCAACGGCTCCGTCAACGCGGTGGAGTTGAGCGTGGACGGGGGCTGGCTGCTGGGGTGAGAATCCATCAGCCGCCAGAACGTGGGCTCAGCGCTTGATGCCGACCGCTCCGTAGAGGGAGACGGGCTCGCCGTCCTCCCGCTCGTCCGGGCGCCACCGCGACAGGGACACGATCCCCGGCTCCAGCACCTCAAGTCCCTTGAAGAGACGGCCCACTTCGTCCTGCGACCGCGCCACGAGGGTCACCCCCCTCGCCGTGTAAGCCGCGATGCCCGCGTTGACCTTCTCCGGATCGAAGTCCGCGGTCATCGCCGACAGCACCAGACAGCTGCCCGGCGCCAGCGCGTCGACGAGCGTGGCCACCAGTTCCTGGGCGCCGTCCGCGTCGGAGACGAAGTGCAGCAGCGCGATCAGCGACAGCGCGACAGGCTGGTCGAAGTCGAGGACGGCCGAGGCTCCTTGGAGGATCCGCTCCGGCTCGCGCGCGTCGGCCTGGAGGTAGTGCGTGGCCCCCTCCGGGGTGCCGTGCAGCAGGGCCGCCGCGTGCGCCAGGACGATCGGGTCGTTGTCGACGTACACGACCCGGGCGTCCGGTACGGCGGACTGGGCGATCTGGTGGAGGTTGGGCTCGGTGGGGATGCCGGAGCCGATGTCGAGGAACTGCCGAACCCCCGCCTCCCGTACGACGACCCGCGTGGCCCGCTCCATGAAGCGGCGGTTGGCGCGGGCCTGCCGGGGGGCGTCGCCCTGGGCCGTGATCTGCCGTCCGAGCTCCTCGTCGACGGGGTAGTTGTCCTTCCCGCCGAGGAACCAGTCGTACACCCGGGCCGGATGCGGCCTGCTCGTGTCGATCCGCCGGCCGGCCGACTCGGTCCCGGTCACACACGACTCCTCTGCTCGACACAGTGTGCGAGCAGTCTCCCATGATCGGTGGACCGCGGGGGGCTGTCTTCGGCCAGGTCGACGCCGACCGCCGGACGGGTCAACGCGGGCGCCGGGACGGCCGGTTGGAGAGCCGGCGATCGGGCCGGCGATCTGGTCGGCGATCTGGTCGGCGGTCGGTTCGCGGGGGAGCACGCAACGGCCGTGCGCGCCGTACGGGGTTCCCGTACGG